>JADZBJ010000240.1 GCA_020852155.1 Saprospiraceae bacterium
GACGTTACGGTGCTACGCACCTCGGTATTTTTTACATTTTTCAGGCTACCGACGTTACGCCCCGCTGGGGCTAAGTTTTTACAATTTTTGATATTAATCTTTCTGATTCTTAAAAACTTACAAGCGGAATAACCTCTTTGATTTAATTACACTAAAACAGTATAGATATTCCCGCCATATCTGGTTTTTATTAGATGATCAGGGATGTAAAATTCTTCACCAGGAACGCATATTATTTAAACATTCCCTGTATTGTTTAGGCAAGCTGTTTTTTACTGAATCAATTTTCTCACGTATTTGATTATTTTCAGACGCCGCTTGCATGTCTGATTTTTTTGAACTGTACTGATTCAGCATCATAGCGTGATAAACGCGATACAAAACTATCCTGTTATAGTCGTCAAGATGTTCATCTGCAATAGCATGACACAAGATCACCTCTATTTGATCTCGCTGTTTACACTGCGAAAGTGCCAACCCTGTGAGTTTGATAATGCCCTGATAATGGGTTTTAGAAACATCGTCACGATGAAGAACAGTACCCAGGAGTAATGTTGGCACATCCAGGTCTATTGCTTCAAGTTCACCAACAAAACGAGTACTATCGTCATTACTCCAATCTGTCAAATCATTCACTAAGCCCAGGTGTGCCCGAATGAAACCAAACCAGTATTTTTCAGCATCCATCGAACAAAAACGGGCAATTTCATAAAGGCGTTCACTTGGCGCTGGATCATTACCACATGTTGAATAACCTGGCCTCAAACGCATCATAGCGTAGTACATGTCGAAGTCAAGATATATCCATGCCCATTTTTCCAGTAATTCGTCAGGAACGCCTTGGCGAATAGATTCCTCAACTGCCGCTTGCAATAATAGTTTGAATTCCGGTTTTTCTGATAAATGCTCTTCAAGGTATAAGTCTCTCTTTTTCTGCCAGATTTTTTGTGCTTTGTCAAAGCGGAACCATAAACGGAATTCGCCTTCCATATCTATGTATTTGGCACTGGTGAAATAACGATCTGGATTAGCAGGTAATGGAGGAGCGCCAGGAATATCAATATAGTTGAAGAAGCGATCATGTGAAGGTCGCGACAGTAATGTATCCCCGTAGGCATGATACATTGTCTTGTAGCGATTAAGAAATAATTTCTCATCGCCTGTCATGAAATCTGCATATTGTACCCATGATGCATATTGATCTGACATGGGAGCAGAGGGTATTATTTCTTGAATATAAATCCCGCTGAGGTATCCATCTCCGGAAGAAGCACTTCTGTAATTATCAATAATAAAAGTATCCCTCAGGCTTAAAATATCAACATTAGTGTCTATAACTGGACAATGACAGTCTCCAAATATGTTGATCAAATAGACTTTAGTTTCTTCAGCGTTTGAGTATTGCCGGAATGAAATGAGTTGATTTTCGTTAATGAAATCATTATTATATTTAGTCTTAAAATCTTGCCATTTCATTCCTTGTTGTATAGACAAATATGCTTCATCTACAGATGAGGTTAGCCGGAAATCATGAGCGATAGCATAGGCTTTAGACAGCACAGGCTTAGCATTTCGCTGTTCGTTCATCCAGGCGGAATTCATGGAATCCGCCGCAGGTTTAAGGTATGTTATTTGACATTTACTGTACAGCAGTCCATTCCCAAAGAATCGCTGAGCAGTTAGATCTTTGAGATAGAAAAAGCATAACAAACTAAAGACAACGCGCACATAGTTATGAATTTTCATGTCAGTCGGATGAGTGTAACAGATTTTTGTGTTTTCACCCTGCAATGTTAAAACCAGGTTTCAAAATTGCAGGGTAAAATCACGCACTACTCGACATTTTTTATTTCCCGCTGATGTCGCAAATTTTTCGTTCGCACCTCATTCCGCCTTTACCAGTTTTATCGTCTGTTGAAGGGTTGATGCGTAATATACACCTGACGGTACGGCATGCAGCAGACGATCAACAGCCAAACGATCAAAAGCATCGGAATACAACACCTGGCCCATGGCATTCGACAAGGTGAAAAAAGCACCCGCAGGCAGCCCTGAAAACACAACCGGACTTTGGCTTGAAAACGGATTGGGGCTGGCGGACAATAAGGTATTTTCTGGCTCAGAAGCCGCCGTAGCATTACCGTCGGGTGTAATAAATACCTTAAACATTCGATTGCTGGCCGACGAAGGCGTAATGTTGGGGATTTCTGCCTTGATGCCGCCAAACAGATAACCAACGAAAGTCGGGCCATTCATGTCCTGCAATTTCAACACTTCATTGTCAAAGTGCGGCGCGGATTCATCGGGGACAAAAATCATGTTTGAACCCAATAGCGCATCAAAACTCACGGGCATGACGAATTCCTGGCTCTGACCATCGGCGCTGCGCCTGAATGTGCTGATGGACTTGATAAATGGCACGCGTTCATCGTACACGGCCTGATTATTTTCGAAGTAATAAGCACTCAAACCTGCAAAAAAGATGGAATACATGCTTTTATCGGTGGCATCATAGATTGGCACGACCGGGCATGTATATTGCGAGAACACCTGAGCATACTGAGCATCTAACATAAATGGCTCATTTTCAGCAATATAGACCGGGTTGTAATATGGCAAATCTGCATCAGGGCGAAATACGCCGCCATACAGCGCGATGGCCTGTCGGCCGTCAGGGAGTACAAGCGGAGCCATTGAAAAATCGCGTCGGTGCAAATTGGCCTCGTCGTGTACCGCCGAATAATCAGCAATACTCAAACCTGTCTGAGTATTCTGGATTTTGAACTTTCGGATTTCATTGATGTACGCTTGTGTAAACTGCGGCGGGCCGTTGGAATTGTACAGCCCGGAAAAATCATGCCCGCCCACGAGGTAAAAGTAGTCGCCCATTTTTTCCATTTCACCTCCGCAGACGCGCATGGCAGGCAGTTCTATCTGCTTGAAAGCCGAAGACGGGTTTTGCCCTTGCAGCATTTTGGCGGTGAAATCAGGCAGGTTTACCGCCGTCAGCACCGGGAAAGTGATAAACTTGTTTTGGATTTGGTCTTTCCCGTATCCCCCCGTGATATAGAGCCAGTCGCCATCGCGGGTGTATTGCGGGTTGGTGGATTTGAGCGCATCTTTGAATGGGACATTCAAAGCATCATAAGCCCAGGTGTGCATTTCGCCGGTTTCGGGGTTGATTAGCCGCAGCAGGGTGTTGGCTTTGTCTTCCGGGAAAGCCGTGGCGGCAAAAAAGCCGTGCAGTCCGTTGATGCGCCCGCCGATGATGATCCACCACTCATCATAATGGGCAAAAGCGAAGGAGTGAAGGCCAGGAAGTTCGTCTTGCGTGACTTCTTCCAGGCTGAGTTGAAAAGGCAGGTCCTGAGGGTTTCCGAGTGTTTGGGCGATGGCGCTGTTGAGGAACAGACACAACAAGAGCAGGCAGGTGTATTTCATGTGTTGAAAGATTGTTTGCATTCTATTGATGGCACAAAGTGAATGCTGGCCGGGCGCCTGGTCAAATCATTTCAACGAATGGTGGGAAGATTTCAATGAGTGGGAGAGTTCGAAGAATTGCGTATCGGTACTTTTATTGTTTTTAGCATAGAGTCAGGTAAATTGCCTTCTATGTATCCAGGGAAATATCATCCCATTGTAAACCGCTGTTCAAAACCCACTCCAATGATTTTCGGCGTTCTACAACAATAGATAGTTTATATTCTTCCGGATGATTTCCATTCTCAAATATCCAGGCTTCAGGATGCCTGAGCGCCCAATGCATTCGATAATAGAATTCTGCCTGATAAAGCAATTTTTCTGTATAAATCAATTTGGTAGCCTTGATAAATTGGTGGAGATCAACTTCTGGCGGTAAAAAATGATAAAACGATGATATGTCAATTTCAGCAATGGGCAAATTCATCCTGGATACAAGTCCTGCGCACCAACAAAGGCAATTTACGCTTTCCTTGTTCCACGAAAAATCTATTTCATCCTGCTCGCTCATACACCCACTATTCAGAACAGTGCTTTCCCGGTTAGTCAGGAAATGCTCGAGATCTTCATCCTGAATGTATTTATTGAAAAATGTGATTGATTCCTTTTCCTGACTAATCGCATAAAAAATAGATAGTATGACAATCCTGCCTCCGACTTCTATATCAGAGCGAATTTGTTGAGCCTCAACTTCAGGCATATTGAAGTTTACGGGTATTCCCAAAAGCGCCAATTCTTGAATTAGGCTATTATTCAACATTGTATTTTATGGCCGTGGCAATATAGTTTTGACTAAAACAAGTAAAATTTCTGCATTATGAAAAGGTCAAGGTAAATGTTTTCGCTTTATAAAGTTGACAAAAAAACGCTTACGAAACCTTTCAGGTTTCGTAAGCGTAGGGTAATCAATATCCGATAAATCAGACTAACCGCTAATGACACTAAAAACGCAAAATTTTGAAAATTAAAACCTTAGCGTCATTAGCGTCATTAGCGGTTAATCCCTTAAAAATACACCCGGTACATCAAATTCGGGAAAAATCCGAACTGCTTCATGTAGCCTACCTTGCCGGGTTCGGTTTCGTCGTAGAACTCTACAATTTTGCCTTTATGGTTGGTCAGGTTGTCCATATTCAGGAACAACTCATGCGTGGCGCGGCGCTTGTTCCATTTATAACTGGCCGACAGTTGAATCTGATAAGCATCATCAAGGCCTGACTCGAAGGCACGGGAATAATCCCAGATGCGATTGTTTGCGACATCAACGGCCAGGTTGCCTTGCGCATCGCGGAGCAGCGGAATGATCTTTCGCGCACCTGAAACGTAGGCCTTGGCATTCAGACCAAGCGTTTGGTTGCGCTTTTTACCCAGGTTCGGGAATTCTTTGCCACAAAGGAAATTCACCAGATATTGGCTATTGAACGGCGTATTGCGTTCAATGCCGTCAAGGGACGTGTATTTAGATTCAAAAAGCGAGGCATTCAGCAGGAAGTAGTAACGGTTGCTGAAAAACTTTTCCAGGGTAAATTCCACACCGTAGTTGCGTCCTTTGCCTTTGTTGACGAGTTCGACGTATCGAAAATCCAGGCCTTCGACGATGGTGGCAAAATAGCTGGTATCGAGGTTTTCCACGGGCAAATCGAACAGGTTTTGGTAGTAAAACTCGACTTTGGAGCGCAGGTTTCGCGAAATACGGTGTTCAAAACCCAGCACGAAGTGATCGGCTTTCAGCAGATCAAGGTTGCGGTTAGGTTCGACAACTCGACCATCGGGGCGCTCGATTTTGGCAAAATAATGGTGAATACTTTCCATAGTACTGTGCCGTCCGTAGCCGAGATTCACCTTGAATTTGGAAAAAGGACTGTATTCCAGCGCGAGGCGGGGTTCCAGGGTGCTTTTATTGTTCAGCAGCACATTCATGTTGTGCAAACCGCCCACCAGCGTGAGGCGTTCGCTGGCGCGAAATTTCCAGCTCACAAAATTGCGTACCGTCGAGACCTTTTCCGAAAAATCAAGCACCCGGAAAGGGTTTTGCAGGCTGTCGCGCCATTGATCCTGTTCAAATTGATAGTCGAACAGCGTGTATTTCAGGCCGACCTGAATTTTATGGCGGGCATTAATTTTATGATTGTAAGTCGTCGAGAAGCGGTACGCCGGTTTCCGCAATTTCCCTTGAAATTGTTGACGGCGACTAATCACTGAATCGCGCAACAATTCGCCGGCGTCATCATAAAAACGCACGACCCCGGCTTCATAAATATCGTCATCAATACCTTCGTTCGAATAGGTCAGGCTGGTATTCAGCAAGCCTTTCGAACCGGTGTTGATGCTATGGCGAATGCCGGTATTGAACAAATGGGCTTTTTTATTGAAATCGTTGCGCGTCTCTCGGCGAGTCGTGTTGTTGCCGGGTATGACCCAAAGGGCGGGCGTAACGTCCTCGAATTCAAAACTGCTCAATCCGCCGAGGCCATACATGGAAAATATGCCTGCTTTGCGGGTAGGAAAAACGAGTTTAAAGGTGGCATCCTGAAAATTCAGTACCCCGTTTAAGTCGCCCAGCAGCCCCAACTGGCTGATCAAACCCGCTGTCGAGTAGCGATAATTGACCAAAAAAGAACCGCCGTAACCCTTTTTGAATGGCCCTTCGATGGTCATTTCTGTGCCCAGCAAACCAAAGCCGAAAATGCACTCGGTTTGCTCGTTGTTGCCTGTCCGCAGGCGCAGGTCGTACACGCCCGACAGCGCATCGCCGAACTCCGGGGCAAAAGCGCCCGTTGAAAAATCGGACGCCGCCAGCAGGTTGTTGTTTAGAATACTGACGGAGCCACCCACCGAACTTTGGTCGCCGAAGTGGTTGGGGTTGGTAATTTGTTCGCCCTCGAGCCGCCACTGGATGTACTTGGGTGAATTGCCCCGCACGATGATGTCATTCGAGCCATCCTGCGTGGCGGTAACGCCCGGAAAATTGGATAAAATGCGCGACGGGTCGTTGAATCCGCCAGCATAGCGATTGGTTTCTTCGGGCGAGATACTGCGCGTGGAAATGGCAGCCATTTCATTGATGGCCTCGCCTTTGTTTTGAGTGGCCGTGACGACGATTTCACTGAGTTTTTCAGTGGATTCGCGCATTTCAAGGTTCAAAACAACCTCTTTTCCCGAATTGACGACGATATTCGGCACACTCAAGTTCTCGTAACCGAGGTAGGAAGCTTGCAAAGCCACACGCCCGATGGGTACTTTTTCGATGCGAAAATGGCCTTGATCATCTGTTGTAGCGCCTGTTGGGGGATTGGTATTCAACTGGACTGTCGCTCCTATGAGCGGCGTTTTTGTGTCGGCATCCAGAATGGCGCCGCGCAGGGTTTGTGTGAGATTTTGGGAAAAAAGCGGACTTGACATGAACACCAACAACAGTGCCGCTATCATGATTTTTTGTGTCATAAATTTTTGAGTTAAAATTTTTGACGCAAAGTTTTCGGCGCAGCCGGCGGGCCTTCATTGACTTAAGGTAAGAAATCAGGGTAGTGTCACATTTTTAATGATCAATGATGTGTCATCCCTGAACTGACCCGGCAAAAGGCTCGATTTGACCTTCGTGGGATGCAGATGTTTCGCTACGCTCAACATGACACATTACACAAAAAATGCCACTACCACCATGAAAACTGATAATTCAAATATCAGATTTCATGGTAAGTCACGGTGTCATTTACCGCCACTCTTATAATTGTCCATAAGTCGCCGACGGATGCGGCTTAGCGATTCAGGCGTAACGCCCAGAAAACTCGCCAGTTGATATTGGGGAACCCGGTCGGGCAAGTCAGGGCGCGTTTCCAGGAGTTTCAGGTAGCGTTCTTCCGGGCTGGACATGATGAATTCGGCAAATTCTTCGGTGCTTTTTTGCATTCCCATTTCAGTACCGATGCGGGTAACAGTCTCCATACGCGGCATTTGGTCAAAAAACGCCTGTTCATCTTCGGCACGACCTTCGATCAAAATGCAATCTTCATTGCACACCAGATAGAATTTGGAGGGCTTGCCGTCCAGAACTAACGTCGAATTGACTGGCATACTTTCTGTGAAAAACCCGGTCGTTTTCTCGTCGCCATCCACGAGATAATACTGTCGCACAAAGCCCTGAAGGACGAAATAACAAACATTGCAAGCCTGGCCTTCTCGTAGGAGATACTTCCCTTTTTTGTGTTCGCGGACAGTAATTAAATCAAGTATGGCCTCCATTTCTGCTTCTGATATCGGAGCGATCTGGGTCATGAATTTCATCAATACTTGTTCTGCGAGGGAACGTTTGCTGCTGTTTTTAGCGGTTGCGCTTTGGGCGTTTTTTTCAACAATAATATTCATGGTCTGAGTACACTTTGTAAGCCGCAAAATTGAAAAATTCATCGTGATCACCTGTCGCGCTTCGACGTTGTCGGGATATAAATCGGCGAAAGGAACCTGCCAGCCCTAACAAGGGGAGAATTTCTTTTTATAATTTACTGAATATCAAATATTTAAACAAAAACACCCAAATCGTAAAAACGAACATTTCATCATGAAACATTTGGTCTGAAACAATGCAAAGTAGCAGATTTCGCTCAAAATAAATTTGACATAAGAGCGGAATCTACATTTTATAACACAGATTTCGCTTAATTTTTAATTATATTTGCAGCGAAATCTCATATAAAAACCTTACATTTCGCTCAAAGACATCATGATAATATGAATATTGCATTTATAGGACGCGAGTCAGAGCAGCGTATTTTGACAGAAGCGCTCAACTCCCCAGAAGCGGAAATGGTCGCCATTGTAGGGCGGCGCAGGGTCGGGAAGACATTTCTCGTGCGGCATACTTATGAGAAACGGATCGTATTCAGTCTGTCTGGCGAACTCGGCGCGCCACGAGAAGAACATTGGGTCAAGTGGGCCTACGCGCTGAAGGAATATTCCGGTGCGACATTGCCGGTAGCCACACCCAGGTCCTGGTTTGATGCATTTACGATGCTGATTGACTATTTAAAAACGCTGGATTTGAGTGAAAAGAAGGTCGTATTTCTTGACGAACTCTCCTGGTTGGCAGCGCAGGATCAAAGTTTCATGCGCGGGTTGAGTTTTTTCTGGAATGACTGGGCCGTGCGGCACAATATCGTCGTGGTCATCTGTGGTTCTGCGGCATCGTGGATGATTCAGAATGTGGTTAATCACACTGGCGGACTACATAACCGCATTACGAGGCAAATCAATGTCAAGCCATTTACCCTTTCAGAAACCAAACAGTTCCTGATGTCGCGTGGATGCCATTTCAGTCACTATGAAATCAGCGAGTTATATATGGCCCTTGGCGGAGTTCCGCATTATTTAAAAGAATTAAGGAGCGATCGAAGTGCTACGCAAAACATTGATTTATTGTGCTTTGCAGAGAATGGCTTTCTAAAAACCGAATTTTCCAACCTTTACTTTGCCTTGTTTGAAAATGCAAAAAAGCATATTGCGATCATTCGAGCCTTGGCGACCAGTAAACAAGGCATGACTCGGCCTGACATCATAAAATCAGCCAAAATAGCAGAAAATGGCAACACGTCCAGGGTATTGGAAGAACTCGAACAATCCGGTTTTATTGGCGCCTATTTTCCGTTCGGCAAATTGAAAAAAGACAAATTATTCAGGCTGACGGATGAATATTCATTGTTTTACCTGCAATTTATAGAGGATAAACAACATGATGGCAGCGGAACCTGGCAACACCTGAGTCAAACGCCTGCTTATAAAACCTGGAGCGGTTATGCGTTTGAATCGCTTTGCCTCAAACATATTCCACAAATTAAAAAAGCCCTTGGTATTAGTGGCGTTTACTCCACAGCCTCCTCATTTTATCAAAAAAGCAAAGCCGATCAAGATGGCGCACAGATTGATCTGCTTATTGATCGAAATGACAAAGTCATTAATGTTATTGAAATAAAATACCATAACAACGTTCTCTCCTTAACCAAAGAGCAGGCAGCCTCGCTGCGACGGAAACTTCAAGTATTTGAGGCCGCAACCGGCACCAGAAAACGCCTGATGCCGGTCATGATTTCAACATTCGGACTAAAATCCAATGAGTATAGCTCTGGCTTGATAGAAGCGGTAATTACGCTGGATAATTTGTTTGATGTGATGATGTGAACAACTCACTTCACGCGCTCTACCCTGCCCGTTTTGCGGCTTTTTTCAGCCATAAAGCCCATGATATGACTCTCGATGGAGGCTTCGATGGTAGAAGTCAGCAGTTCGGGTTTGCGTTGGGTAACGGCCTGAATCCAGTTGCGCACCAGACGCCAGTCGCCACCGCCGTGGCCGTCGCCTTCCTTGCTGTCGTACACAGTGCTTTTTTTCGTCCTGAAATCCGTGACTGTAAAAGATTTCATATCGCCGACGATATCGCCCATGCTGCCCATGACGCGCGTCCGGCGACCCGAATATGAGGTAAAGGCTTCCATCGAAAATGCCGCCGTGACGCCGCCTTCAAATTCCATGTTGGCGATATAGTGATCTTCCTGATTGTTGTCCATGCGATAGACACAGCGGCCGTAGTTCGTGGTGCGCAATTGCTCCAGAATGTAGTCGCCTTGCAGGTTTTTGTCTTCAGGCAAGTCGAATACGTAGGTCCAGCCACGCTCGCGGTGATATATTTTGAGTGCGGAGTAAGGACATTCACCCTCTACGGCGCATCCATCCATACAGCGCGCGGTGCTGCCTTGCGGAGCATTTTCAGACCGGAACCATTTCAGGCTGCCCATAGCCACGATTTTATGGCAAGGCTTTCCGACTAACCAGCGCAGTATATCCAGGTCATGGCAGCTTTTAGCCAGAATAATGGGCGTCGTTGCATGACGGTCGTGCCAGTTGCCACGTACATAACTGTGGCTCATGTGAATATGCTCGATAGGTTCGAAATGTTGAATGCTGACCAATTCACCAATCGCGCCGCTTTGCAATATTTGCCGGAGTTGTTCAAAATAAGGCGCATAGCGCAACACGTGGCAAACCGCAACGATTCGTCCTGTTTTCTGCGCCAGTTTCAATATGTCGCGGCACTCTTTCTCTGACGGCGAAATTGGTTTTTCCAGGAGTACGTCGTATCCGGCACGCAAGGCAGCCATACACGGGCCATAGTGCAGGTTGTCAGGCGTGGTAATGAGTACGGCGTCTGCAAATTTTGGGCGCTGAAACACGTGTTCCCAGGTGACAAAGCGATTGGAGGCTTCGATGTTGTGCTTCTGTGTATAACGCTCATTGCGCAGCGGAATCGGTTCGGCCACACCCACCACATCGAGTTCGTCAGGATAGGAAAGCGCATAATTGCCATACGTATTGCCCCGTGATCCGGCGCCAATGGTTATGACCGTCAGTGGCTTGACGGGCTTCTGATAATCGGGATGTTCATCGGCCAGGGGGCGCAGATCGAATACGGGATCTTCAGGGGTAAAACCTGACAACAATCCGGCGCCTGTGGCGACGCCAAGGGTCTTGAGTAACTTGCGACGAGAGATGGACATCTTTTTAGTGGTGAGTGATTAGTGATTAGTGGTAAGTGGTTGAAATGTCAGGTTTTTTGAAAAATTTTGAGCGATTTAAAATCATATCGCGTTACAAAATTCAAAATTATAGAATCTTAAAAACTTGATTATCAACATTTTTCGACATTATTTTTAAAAATTTTTATAATAAAGTTGATTTTTTGATTTTGCCTGCCGGATGCTCACAGGCCCATGTTTGTGCCATCATTCACAACAAAATTTTTGAGACTATGAAAAAGTTAATCCTGTTTGCAATGGCGCTTTTCTTCGCCACGGGCTTGTTTGCCACCGCCCGACCTACGGTGGACTCAACTTGCACATTCGGCATGTGGGCCTGGAATCAGCCAGGCGGTGGAGCCATCCTCTACCCGACCATCCCGGACAATGACACCCTGAATATTTCATCGGTACTATGGAATACGGGCGCAACAACCCGAACGCTGTTTGTATCACAATCCGGCACGTATTGTGTGACCGTCACTTTCGTGGATGGCTGTAGCAGTTCGAATTGCATCAACTACCAAACCACAACATCGAACCCGTGTAGCGCTGCGATTTTCACAGAACCGGATTCCATAACCGGGCTGGTTGATTATGATGCTGTCGCGACAGGTATTCCACCTTTCAGTTACTTGTGGAGCAACGGAAATACGACTCAATCTACCCAAATCGGCATTGGCACAGGCGCTGTTACCCTGACGATTACTGATGCTACCGGATGCGTCGCTACGGATTCTATTTGGGTGAATTATACCTGTGATGCCAACATTGTCAATCAAAACGGAACCCTCTTTGCCTACACTTCCCTGCCGGGAAATACGACGTTTCTTTGGAATAATGGCACATCAGGCCCGTACCTGCCTGTGACCAGTAGCGGCCACTATTGTGTGACGATCACAAATACGGTGTTTGGTTGCGCTGCTGCAACTTGTTACGATACGACGATTACAGTTATCCCGACCAATTGTGACCTGTCTGTCAGCCTTAAAGTAGATCCGACTGGAGAATTTACCAAGATGCTTGCCGTGCCTAAAGGCGGCGATGCCCCCTACCAGTACGCATGGAGTTGCGCAACTTGCGGTTTTGTGACGAATGTACAGGAACTCTATTTTAACACCTATTCTCTGCCTTACCAAGTCACGGTTACTGATGCCAGAGGATGCACTGCGGTTAATAATTTTACAGATGGGAATTGCACCACAACCATGCAATACCACGTCAGCGAGGATGATCAGATGTACGTAGATATCAAATCGCATGGAGAGGGATTTGTATCCCTAAACTTAAGTAACAACTATTTTATGGGCGGCACCGATGGCGTAAATCACCATACAGGTATCCTTACTGGTTCTGAATTGTGTGCAATGATTACAGATGAAGCCGGTTGCGTGCAAAACACCTGCATTGAAATTCCTGATTTTGATACCGATTTGTACCTGCAGCCCGACGGAACCGTACGCGCCAGCGTCGTTGGTGATGGCCCGTTCACTTTCATCTGGTCTGACCCATCGCTAAGTGGTCAGGTGGTAACGCCACCGGCCAACGGTGCTCCGCTGTGTGTTGCCGTGGTGAATGCGAATGGCGATACGGCAAGAGCATGTCTGAATGTGCCCCTGCGTCGCTATGTACAAGTTCAGCAAGCGTTGTTAACCGGCGATGAAGTCCACCTCTACCCTATCGAAACGCACCCGCGCCAAACAGTGGGTTATTCGTGGAGCAACGGAGCGACAACCCGGGATATTTATGTTTTTACTGCGGGCACATACTGTGTCACTGTAACCTACGACGATGGCGCGCAAGTATCATCCTGTACGGAACTGGTTGCCGGACCATCCATTGACATGCGCATGTTTTTTGCGACACCAGGCGTAGTAGATCAAAAATTCGGCGATCTGTGGCTGATTGAATACAACCCCGATCAGGGCGGCATTCTGACGGCCATTGACACCGTACCCTTTGTTGAACGTATCGGTCGTTTTGAAAATGTCCCCAAAGGCACTTACCTCTTGAAAGGCTCCCTATCTCCCAACTCAACGCTGGTCGCTGACAATATGCCTACTTACTGGCCTGATGACCTCTTCTGGAACGAAGCCCAATCCATGACCATTGACAACATTTTTGAACATCAGTTCGCCAGAATTTTCGTTCGCCAGGGCCAGAACCCAGGCGGCCCGGGATTCATCGGCGGTCTGGTATCAGAAGGCGCTAATCTGCACGCAGGTTCGGGCGCAGATTATGGCAACGCAAGCGGTCAGGGTCTGGCAGGTGTAAGTATCCTGCTGACTACCCCCGACGGAACGCCCATCGCACACATCGTGACAAACGCCTTCGGACAATTCCAGTTTCCTGATCTGGCCTATGGCACTTACCATGTATGGATTGATCTGCCCGGTATTGCGCCTGTTTTTGCTGAAATTACCTTGTCTCCCGAAAATCCAAGCGTCAACAACCTGTCCATCAAAGTAGATGACGACAGCGCCAGTATGTCAACCGCTACCCTGGACCTGCAAACGCAAAAAGCACTTCCCATCCAGATATCTCCCAACCCGGCTACGGATATGTTTAACATCAACCTGGAGGCTTTCAAAGGGCAGGAAGTACGCCTTTCCGTATCGAATATGAATGGTGAATTGTTTTTGGAGCAGCATTGGCAAAACGCTGATTCGAAGCCGGTACAAGTGAATACAATCTCCTGGCCAGCAGGCAGTTACATCATTTACGCCCAGTCTAAAAACGGTCAAAAAGCCATTGGGAAGGTCGTTGTAACGCGATGATTGTTGGTTATTTGGTTATTTGTTGAATTGGGGATTTGATTTATTCATAACCAGTTCAACAAATAACCAAATAACCAATTCAACAAATAACCAATTCAACAAATTCCTCACCACACCCCGATGGGTAATCGCTCAACCGACTGCCCTTTCGAATCAAAAAGCATCAACTGATAAACACCCGTAGGAAGCGGCTGCGTTGCTGAAAGGCGCATCATCGAAATCATTCGAGGTGTAGCAGCCGCATCTGATAATGGGACAATATTCCCGGACAAATCACGCAACTCCAGTCGGGGCGTCAAAGGCGCAAACGGATTTTGAAGCAGTAGCCTGATTTCGGAACGATCTGTACTAACGGAATACAACGCATCTTTGAAAGCGACAAAATCGCCCAGAAGAATCAGCGCCCTGGTCATGTTGGGTAATCCCCATCCGCGCAGGGTATCCGGGTTTTGCGACTGGTCGGCGGTGGCAAAGACGGCATCCTGTATTTCGCGTGCCGTTTTTTCAGGAAATGCACTCCAAAGCGCAGCCAGTGAGCCGGCCAGCATCGGCGAAGCCAGCGATGTTCCGCTTGACATGCCTAATTCAGCGCCGGCAGTACCAGCCGTAACAACCGTCGCGCCGGGAGCCACCAGATCAGGCTTGATGCGACCATCGGCTGTTGGGCCCATCGAACTGAAATCAGCCCGCTGACCATTATCATCCACTGCGCCAACAGAAATAATACCGGGCGCATCGGCCGGAACGCCAATTTTTCGCCACGTTTCATCGCCTTCGTTGCCCGCGCTGTTACAGATAATCATGCCCCTCGAAGCCGCAATAGCCGCCCCCCGTGAAGCAATGGCCGTGCGACCATCCAGTTCTTCATGGCGATGTCCCAACTGCGGGTTATTGAAAACCGTGTACCCCAGAGAAGCATTGATAATGTCCACGCCAATACTGTCAGCCCATTCTGCACCTGATACCCAGTTAGCCTCTTCTATGGGAAATTCGCCGCCGGTATCTTCTGTTTTTAACAAAAAATAAGTGGCGTCAGGCGCAGTACCCACGAAGTATCCGGGCAGGTTTCCACCCATGACTGAAAGCACTGAAGTTCCATGAAAAGAGGTTTCGAAAACAGCCGTATCACGCTCGACAAAATCACGACCCTGAAACATGCGACCAGACAAGGCCAGTGAGTCGAAAAACGGCAGGGTATCCACTCGATTAAAACCGCCATCCATCACAGCCACCCAAATGCCCTGCCCCCGAAAACCGGCCATACGCAAAACAGGCGTGCCCAACAGGTCATTCTGCCGGGTGGCATAGCCTTCTTCGGGCACATTCGGATAGTCAATCTGCGGTATTTCCGGTAAACGAGAACGCTTTCGCGTGGGACGATTGGGCGGATTAAGATAACGCAGGTGCGGACCGAGATAACGCACTTGCTTCACAAACGGAAGCGACCGCGCCTGCTCAACAGTAGCAGAATCGGCTAAAACAGATACCGCATTTAACCAACGAGATTGCCCGTGAATATCCAGACCCAAATTGCGCAAGGCGAGCACATACGCGGGACTCACCGGAAGGTCCAGTTCATCAACCGGAATGCCCGCCCGGGCGCGTCGTTCGAGCGCCCGGGCAGACAAAAACTCCTGAGGTCTTGACAAATGCCAGGGAGACTGGTTTTTGTCTGTAAATTCAATCCAGTATTTTTCAGGTTTTCCGGCGTTTTGAGGTTTTAAAACAGTCCTCACCGGAAACACATTTCCGTAAATATTTGAATCCGGTTCAACAGGGTTATTGTTCAGTGCCCACAACATTTCAGGCACTAACAGCCACAGCCACAAGCATGATTTTACGCGCATACTTCATTGTTATCAACGGACAATCGTAACATCACCCGTGTAAGTTTCTATTTCACCACCCGGAAACTCAATTTCGGCTTTCCAGACAAACACGGCCGGGTTCATTTCCTTGCCCCGGAAAGTGCCGTCCCAGCCCACAGATTCATCGCCGATAGCCATGTTTTTATTCAAGAACATTTGGTTGCCCCAACGATCAAAAACGGCGAGCGAACGAATTTGAACCACATTTCGGCCATAAATGGTAAAGCGATCGTGTTTACCATCACCGTTGGGCGTTATCACATTCGGTGCGTAGAGGTTGCGCGTACGATCCACATAAATCTGCGTTCGTGCCGTAGCAGTACAACCATTTTGATCCGTAATAACCAAAGTGTACGTGGCGGCGCGTGTTGGATTGGCAAATGGCGACATACAATCTGTACAACTCAGGCTGTCGCCCGGCGTCCACAGCCATGAAGCGACCTGGTTGCTGGGGAAGTTCACGTCAGGCATTAACTGAGTACCTTCTCCCAATTCAATTTCAAATACTTTAGGCAGCGTAACTTCTGGCTCAAATGGAATAGCCAAGACAAC
The DNA here is from genome assembly GCA_020852155.1 of Saprospiraceae bacterium. Taxonomy (GTDB): domain Bacteria; phylum Bacteroidota; class Bacteroidia; order Chitinophagales; family Saprospiraceae; genus M3007. The sequence goes on from JADZBJ010000240.1 coordinate 16,240, forward strand.
CATTGCCGAATCCTCGCAACCTTCGGCGTCTTCGACAAACAACATATATGAACCGGGTGCAAGGTTGTTGAAGACTGGCGTAGTTTTGAATGTAAGACCATTATCCACAGAATATGAATACGGTGGCAAACCGCCGGTTACGGTTCCAAAATCAATATTACCGCGTGGTGTTTTACAGTTGGGTTGAACGGATTCAGGTGTAAATTCAGGCAGTGGAAGTTGAGTTACAACGACCGAATCCCTGGAAAAACAACCATTGTCAGGGTTGGTAATCAATAAGTTATAAAGCCCTGGCGCAGAAACCACAGGCTCCGCGCTGTTAGCGCCCGACACGATGTGGCCATTGGCGGTCGTCCACTGCGATTGAGTGCCCAGGGTGTTACTGCTGCCTTGCAGGGTCACGGTTGTACGCTGACAGGTCAGTTGCTTGGTTGGCCCGGCTTCTGCGCCCGGCAAATTGGCCATCTGATCTACCAGGGTTTGCATTTGCTTTTTACAACCGTTTTCTTTGTTGGTGATAATGGCCAGGTAATTACCCGGTTCGTTCACAATGGGTGTCAGCGTATTAAATCCCGACACAATATTGCCGCCCGAAGTTGTCCACATCACTGTAAAATCAGTCAACTGAGGTTGCAACTGAATACGCAGTTGAACTTCTTCTTTTAAACATGTCAACACATCAGGAGGCGCTAAAATGCCCGTAGGCGTGATCGTATCAGCCCTGACTGTTGTGAATGTCGTAGCGGTGCATCCGTTGGTATTGTTGGTGACAACCAGATGGTAGTCGCCTTCTGCATTGACCGTTGGAGAAATGGTCGTTATACCGGAAGTAATCATAGGGCCGCTCCAGGCATACCCGATTTGCGCGCCGGTTGATGAACCGTTTCCAAAAATATTAATGACAGGGTGATCGCAGGTGATTTTATCCAAAGACGTCGCTACCGCTACCGGATGCGCTGTATCCTGCTGAACAGGTACCGTCAGTTGGCTGATGCAGCCGTTTTGATTGTTTTTGATGGTCAGGGTGTAGTTACCGGGCCTGTTGACAACCGGCGTCAAGGTCGTTTGGCCGTTTACGAAACCACCATTCGGGCCTGTCCAGGTGGCTGTATAATCTGCAACTGGCGTATTCAATGTAACGGCTACCGGCACTTCCGTTTCGGTGCAGGTCAATATTTCCGGCAATGGAGTAATCAGGTCGGGGTGGAGTGTATCCTGACCAATACTGACCACAGCAGAAGCGGAACAGCCATTGCTGGATTGGGTAGCTGTCAGCACATAGTCGCCGGGTTGGTCAACAATGGGCAACAGTGTTTGGTCGCCACTCTGGATATGACCATTGGTGGTCGTCCACAAGAGGGTACTGTCGAGCGTACCTGTGTAAATACCGGACAAAGTAAGCGCCGGTACATCGCAGGTGAGGGTATTCAGAACAGATAAGGCTTGAACAAGCGGTGGCGTGGTGTCAATCGGTACATTCACCGTCCTGATTGTCGTGCAACCATTCAGTGCGTTGCTTACAGCCCGCGTAGATAAACCTGGAAGCGACACAACAGGCTGCAGGGAATTATGACCTGAAACAATATTGGCGCCGGTTCCGGCCGTCCATTGATAACTGATACCATTGCCACTGGAAGCCGTTGCCTGCAATGAAACCTGATGAATGACGCAAGTCAGCGGCAATGCCGGATTAATGTTGACCTGGGGCGCATTTTCATCATTAAGTACCTCAACCACATCGGTGGCTGTGCAATGGTTGTCCTGGTTGGTGACCATCAGGGTATAAAAACCCGGAGCGCCAATCAGCGGATTGGTTGTGTTAATGCCATTAATAATCACTCCGCCCGGAGAAGCCGTCCATTGATAAATCAGGTTAACCGAACCGCTACCGCTTCCCGCCAGAATCAGGTTGCTGATATTGCAAGTCAGCGTATCGTCCAAACCGGCAGAAACGACTGGAGGCGTCGTGTTTTCATTCACGACAAGATCGAGCGTATCGCGGCAACCGTTCAAAGTATTGGTTGCAATGAGTTGATACTGACCGCCGGCATTTACCGTAGCCATTAACGTGGTATCGCCGGCAACGATATTCCCGCCATTCGAGGCGCTCCACTGATAATGAAATGCACCTTGTACAGCATTCGACGCCTGAAGATTTTGCTGCGCGAACTGACAATCTATTTGCCCGAAACCGGCATTTGACAAAAGCGGTGGCGTAATATTTTGCGGTAAAAAGACGGTTTGGACTGCCGTACAACCGTTCCCCGGATTGGTTATGGTTACGGTGTACGTTCCCGAAACATTGGCCAGCGAAATCGCACTCTGTTGTCCTGAAAGTAAGCCAGGCCCCTGCCATGCGTACGCAGCATTGGTCACACTGGAATTGGCTACAAGGTTGACATTGTTGGCCAGGCAAGTGAGCATGCCCGGCTGAGCAATGCTGACATCCGGCAATATCTGGTCAGACAATACCTGAACCGTATCTGAAGCGAAACATCCGTTGGTCGGATTGGTCACCACAAGGACATAATCGCCGGGCGTCTGGATATTGATTTGTGGAATATTCGCGACGCCACTAATTTGACCGTTGGTGGTTGACCAGATAATATCCAAACCGGCGGTCACATTTTGGTTGGCCGTTAATACAGTTTGAGGTTGAAAACAATTTAAAGTGTCGTTCAAACCGGCATTGGCGGGCGGAGCCACCTGATCTGTAATGACCGTCACATCGGTCGTACTGGTACATCCATTGGCAGTATTGGTCACCAACAGGTGGTAAACACCAGCTGTATTGACCGTCGGGTTATCACCTGACAGGGCAATATCGTCCTGGGTAGTCCATGAAATCACATACGGCGAGCCAGACGATGATCCTGCCGACGACAAGGCCGCCGGTTGAGTACAAGTGATCGGACCGTTCACATTACCGATGGCTGTGGGTACGCCTGCTGCCTGGGTTACCTGAACCGTTGCCGTATTGCTACAACCATTGGATAAATTGGTGGCTGTCAGCACGTAATCGCCGGGCGCATTGATGGTTGGCGTCAGGGTGCTGTCGTTGGCTGAAATATTGCCATTGGCCGTTGTCCAGACATACGTAAATGCGCCCGAAGCGCTGTTTTGTCCTTGCAATTGCAGGGAATTTTGCAGGCAGGTGAGCTGTGAAGGCGTAGCGATGGATAATTGCGGTGGCGCATTATCCAGAATTACATCCACCAGATCGGTTGCCGTACAGCCATTGGCCGAATTGCTGACGGTAAGTGCGTACGTGCCGGGCAGGGTCACGGTTACCGTGGCGGCGTTGGCATTTCCACTGATAGCGCCATTTGTAGTTGACCAGGCATAGAAAATATCTGTACCTGTCGAAGACCCGTTAGCATTGATAGACAACGCATTTACAGTACAGGTCAGGGAATCGGGCGCATTGGCCACTGCGGAAACAATATTGGTATCCGCCGCGACTAATATCGTCGCACTGTAAGTACAGCCATTGGCCATATTCGTTACGACGAACGTGTACGTCGAAGCCGCATTGACCAAAGGTTGATTGGTTAACTGTCCTGATATGATATTTCCGCCCGACCAGGCATATTGAATATTTGGCCCGGAAGAAGCCCCGGAACCGTCCAGTACAATGCTGGATTGCTGACACGTAATGGTATCAGGTGTTGCAATGACAGCAATGGGAGGAAGTGTATCAATGGTAATAGTCTGCGTAGCCGTAGCCGTGCAACCGTTGGCAGGGTTGATGCCACTCAATGTGTACAATCCTGAGGATGTTACCAACGCTGTGGAAGTGCTATTTCCGGCGACAATATTGCCGTTGGTGGTTGACCAGGTATAGTTGATATTCGGTGGATTCGATGAGGCATTTAATGCCACTGTATCTACGTTGCAATTCAACTGCCCGGGGGGCGATATGGATAACATCGGCGCCGTCAAATTGGACGAAACGACGATCGTATCGAGCGTTTTACACCCGTTAGTAGTATTGATAACCGTCAGCACGTAACTACCTGCCGTCGTACCGGTTGCCGTAGCCTGATTGACCGGACCGTTCAGTGTACCGCCGTTGAATGCCGACCAGGTGTAAGCTATATTGGTTCCAGTAGTACTACCTGTCGAAACCAGTGAAGAAGTAGGCACTAGGCAATTAATGTTATTACCATTGGCAATGGCCGTAGGCGGGTTGGAGGCCGAAGATACCGTTACAGAAGCCGTAGCCGTACAACCGGTCTGATTGTGGGTTACCTGTAGTTCGTAAGTCCCGATCAATCCGACCGTAATGGTTTGCAACATCGGATCGGTCAATATCAATCCATCAGCAGTCGTCCATAAATAAGATACCAGTCCGGGCTGATTACTACTGCCAAATATGGTGGGTGTTTGCGTACCACATCCTATCGGTTGAACCGGCGCTATAACTGCCGCCAGTTGCGAAGGACTTAACAATACATTGACGTTGGCTGTTTTGGTACAAACCACGCCATTCGCGTCGTAGCTTACGGTCAAGGTGTAAAGACCTGGCGCATTCACGACACATTGCAATTGATCGCCACCCGAAACGATATTTCCGTCACCTGTTTCCCATTCATAGTGAATATCCGGGCCAGTGCTGCTGCCTGTGCCGCTCAGCGTTACATTTGAACCTTCGCAGGGAATGTAAACTGTGGTGGGCGAGGCAATGGCTGTAATATTGACAACATTGATCTGCACCGTATCAGTCAGGGTGCAGACTGGTGAAAACACGATATCATCCAGTGCAAAGTCATTTCCGCTCACGGCGGTATTTTGGTTGACGACACAAATCGTGGCAGATGATGACCCGCCGCTGTTCCAGGTTTGATAGAAGTTACTCCAGGCGCAGGTTGTGGAAGAGGCGCCGAATATGCCACCGACATTGGAGCCATTGATCGAAAACTGCAACAATGCCGGGGAAGAGCTGATTACCGAACAAAGCCAGACAGACAATACATAAGTCGTATTAGGCATGACATTCACCGTCTCACACCAAACCGGGGTATTAGCGACGCTGGCGCCATTGACACACATCATATTGCCGCCGCCGGTATGGTCGTTGCAAGAGGCGAAATTGGTATGCGCGCTATTCGGATCGCTGAGTACATCATACACACCCTCCGGCCACAAGTCGCCGGGGCTATAGACATAATTGCTCGAAAAACCGCTGTTTCCGCCCTCAAAATCGCCATTATCAACCAGGTTGTTGTTCAAGTCAAGGCCACGACCCGTGAGTACATAGGTGGCATTGGATGTAACATTGGCAGTCGGATCAAGCAAAAAAGCATTGCTAAGGCCGGAAGAAGGCGTCCATTGATAACTGATGAAATCACCACTTACATCGCCATTTAATTGTACCGGCGAAGGCGGGGCACAGATGTAAATATCAGGGCCGGCGTCAACTGTAATCGGACATACCTGAGCATTTAATTGCAGACTTGATGTCCATGAAATTAACAGTGCCAAAAAAGTAACAGAGGAGTATAGTCTAACCATTGTCAAATGTTGATGCTACAAACGTACGATAAAATTGAGATGCGCTCTTAAGATATCGTAAACCCTGTTTTCGCTCCTGTGTCTGATAATTATTTCTGTAATTATCCAAACAATTACGCGGCTGACGATCTTTGCCACACAAACCGTCACACTTATGCCATTGGTCAATCTTTCCCTCTCCCCTACTATGGTCAACCGCTTTGTCGCACAATTACGCGACGTGACCGTACAGCACGACCGACAACGATTCAGACACAACATGGAACGAATCGGCGAAGTGATGGCTTACGAAATTTCAAAAACACTTGATTATCAAAATATTGACATTAAAACACCCCTGGCATCCACAACGGCTTTGGTGCCGGCACGCAGGGTTGTGCTGGCCACCATCCTGCGTGCTGGGCTACCGCTTCATCAGGGATTGTTGCGGCACTTTGACGATGCAGACAATACCTTCATCTCGGCTTATCGGCATCACCCTGACGACAGCCCGCATTTTGAAATCCGCCTCGAATACCTGAGTACGCCACGGCTTGATGATGCCGTACTCATCCTCGCCGATCCGATGCTGGCCACCGGCGCATCTATTCTGGCAACCCTGAAAGCCCTGAAAAAATACGGAACTCCGGCTGCCATCCACCTGGTTTGCGCGATCGCCAGTCAGCCGGGCGTCGAAACCATTCAGGCTGCACACCCTGATGTTCATATCTGGGCTGCCGCCGTTGACCCCATTCTGGACGGCCGTTCGTACATCGTTCCGGGCCTCGGCGATGCCGGGGATTTGTCATTTGGAATTAAAATTTAAAATTATATATCAAAAAATTTTTTAGTTTGAAAGGCTGTTTTACTTTTGTCCCTACATTCGAGGAGAAAACAAATCATTGATGAACAAGCAATAGAAAGGCACGTTTTTTGCTGGCCTCAAGTTGAATATCAATTATTTGTTTTCTCCTTTTTTTATTTTAATCCGAAAGAGCAACTAAAGTTTAGGGCTTGATTTCCCGCTGTTCGAAAGTTCCCTGTTTTCCTGTCCATCTGACAAGAGAATTCCTTCACTTTTAAGCAGCCTTCTATCCTGATTTGACCGATTGTCGCAAACACTGTGGTGGCTTGATGGCAATCGAATTAGCGTGTGAGCGTTTCCGCTTACTGCTTTCCTTGCCTGTATGTGGTCTGTAAGACCGCATGAGTCCGCACAGTGTTTTTTTATGCCTAATCAAAAACACTTGTATCTATGAAGGATCTTGTAGAACTCGCCGGCTTGCTGAACAAAACCAAACTAAAATCGAACGGAGCTATGCAGTTTATCATAGAACCCGGCTCGAAAATGGAGACGCTTTTTCAGGCGTTGCTCGACAAAGAGGTTGAGTCAGATGATGATGCAAAATCCTTACTCAAGGAAGATGGTTCATCCGTGTCCAGTTTGAAAAACAAACTGAAAGACAGACTTTTGGATGCGTTTTTCTTGTTGGACTACAAAGATTCCAACTTTTCAGACCGACAAAAGGCATTTGCCGAATGTTATAAAAAATGGGCGGTCGGTATGACACTGCTCATTCGCAATGCCAAAATCACGGGCATTGACCTGCTGGAACGCCTCATGCGACACAGCACGCATTTCGAATTCACCGAACTGACGCTGGATATTTTACGGGTACTGAAACTGCAATACAGCACCATCGAAGGCGACATGCGCAAGTATGAAGACACGAAGGTCAAGTTTCGTCAGTACGAAAAAATCTGGATGATGGAGAGTAAAGCGGAGGAGTATTACTCCGACTTGATGATCCATTACACCAACAGCAAAAGCACACAACAGGAAATCTCGGATCAGGCGCGCGAATACTATGCTGAACTGGAACCGTTCATGCAGGAGTGCTCATCGTTTAAATTGCACCTGTTCGGTCGTCTGGTGCAAATGATGATCTACAACACCGTCAATGATTACGTTTCTACGGCAAAACTCTGCGAAGACGCTATCGAATTTTTTGACAAAAAACAGTACGACTCAGGCTTGCCCCTGCAGGTATTCTACTATAACCTCGTCGTTTGCTACCTCCAACTCAAAGAGTTCGATAAAGGTCAACAGGTCATCAATCGCTGCGAATATTACTTTGCCGAAGGTTCTTTCAACTGGTTTAAATTGCAGGAACTGTTCTTCATGCTGGCCATGCACACCGGTCACTATGCCGACGCCTGGCGCTTGCACGAACGGGTAACGGCTTATCCCCGTTTTTCAGAAAAGCCGCACCAGATCGTGGAAATGTGGAAGATTTATCAGGCTTACCTATACCTGTTGCTGAAATTAGGCAACATTCCGGCAGAAGTAGCCGGGGAAAAAGCCGGTAAATTCAGGGTTGGAAAATTCAACAACGAAATCTCGAATTATATCAAGGACAAGCGCGGCATGAACATCAGTATTCTGATCTTCCAGATTCTGTACACCATTGCCGAACGCGACTATGAGCAGGCCATCAACCGAATTGATGCCATCGAACAGTACTGTAAACGCCACTTGAAAGATCAGGCTACGTTCCGCAGTAACACGTTCATCAAAATGCTGCTCCAGATTCCGATTGCCAACTTCCACCGGGAAGCCGTCAAACGCAAAACTGAAAAACTGCAAAAGCAGTTAGACACCGTACCGCTCGAAGCGGCCAACCAAACCCATGAAATTGAAATTGTTCCCTACGAAGCATTGTGGAACATGACGCTCGAATCGCTCCAACTGAAAATTCACAAGGGTTGATGAATCTGTCTCATAAGTAGCGATTCTGTGCTTTTTATGATTAACCGCTAATGACGCTAAAAACGCTAAGTTTTTGATTTTCAATATTTAGCGCATTTAGCGTCATTAGCGGTTAATCTAACTTGCTCGCTTTTATGTCTTTTGAGACGCGCTCATCAAAACTGTTCTTTCCATTTGCGGAGCAGTTTACTGATGCCCGCCTCGATGGTTTTGTAGTCCGTTTCCTCTTTGGCGACCAGCATGAGCATCATCCCGATTTGCTTGTCGGGACAAGCGCTTTGCACCAGCGGATAAAAGTCATTTTTCTTCAGGCGATACGCCTCCCGAATGCGGCGTTTCAGGCGATTGCGCTGTACTGCTGTTTTGAAAAAACGCTTGGGCACAGAGATGGCCAGTTGCACTGGCGGCCCTTCTCCCCCACCCTCCATTTCACACCAGACCACCCGAAACGGGTAGGCCAGAAAAGACTGCCCGCCTTTGAACAGGCTGCCTATCACCTTGCGGCTCTTGAGGCACTCCTCGCGGGAAAAGCTCCGTGGCTTGTCGGACGTCATGTGATGCTGGATGTCGGGAAAATGATGTTTAGTGCGGCGAGAATTACGATCTGGCTAAAAAAGAACGTAACTGGTTAGGTCAGCGGTTTTGGATCAAAAAAGTAGGCGATTTTAGGTCAATCAAGCCGCTTTTTCGAGTTCGATGCAGCGCATCGGATGAGAAAAACGGCGAAGAGTGGCCTAAAATAGACC
>JADZBJ010000241.1 GCA_020852155.1 Saprospiraceae bacterium
CAATGCGCGTTATCTGATGTTAGGCAACCTCACGCCTCAGGTACAAATGAAGGTGCTGGATCAATTGGTTCAACGCCCGAAATTAGTGGTGCTCGATACCATGAATTTCTGGATGGATGTAGCCCTCGACGACCTCAAACAGGTCTTGAAACGCGTGGATGTACTGACCATCAACGATGAAGAAGCACGCCAGTTGTCCGGCGAACACTCGCTGCTCAAAGCGGCCAACCTGATTCATGAAATGGGGCCGCAGTACCTTATCATTAAAAAAGGTGAACACGGCGCCCTGTTGTTTCACGACGGACGCATCTTTTTCGCCCCGGCGCTGCCTCTGCCGCAGGTGACTGACCCGACCGGAGCAGGCGACACCTTTGCCGGCGGCTTTATCGGATATCTGGCACAAACCAACGACATTTCGTTTGACAACATGAAACGCGCCGTTATTTACGGTTCGGCAATGGCTTCATTTTGTGTCGAAAAATTCAGCATCGAACAGTTACTGGAACTCGATCAGGCTAAAATCCGCGAACGCGTCGAACAATTCGCCACTCTGGTACATTTCCAGATTTAAGGTTCGATCGTGTTATCGAAAATGAAAAACGATTTTTGCCGTTAAGTGCCAAGACTTAATCCTTCAAAATTACTCAAATCCTGGTTAAAAATGCGTTATCTACTCACCCTGACCATCCTGTGTTTGGCCCTGACGAGCCAAGCGCAAGTATCTGATAAATTACTTGCCTACTTTTCTTTTGATGAGTGTAAAGTCAAGGACGACAGTGGCAACGGGCCCGAAGGAGCGCTCGACGGCGCGCCTGAATGCGTTTGCGGCATAGGGAAACAATCGTATCGCTTTGATGATGACATGGAATCCATGTACTTCATCGGGCCATTGTCGCAGGTATTCACAGCCAGCGATTTCTCGGTTAGTTTTTATTTCAAACCAGAAGAAAATCAAAACACAACTGCCTCGCAGGTAATTTTAATCAAGCAGGACAGTTGCAATGCGAAAGCAGGCTTTTGGGTGCGTTTTAATGGGAAAACGAGGGTTTTGTCGTCAGGTATCAGCCAAAACGATACGCTCAGAACAGTTGTTCAGGGTAAAATTGACGCCAACCGTTGCTGGCAGTATGTCACCCTGACGCGCAATAATACCCGTTATACCTTGTACATTAATGGCACGATGCGCGACGAAAGGAATTCCAGCGCTCGTATCAATATGAACAACGCCGCGACATTAAAGGTAAATTACCCGACCTGTCAGTTTGATATTCCTTACCTCGGCGAATTCGACGAGTTGCGTATCCACAGCAAAGCGCTCTCCCTGGAAGAAATTGCCCGGAATGACGTACAAATGGACAGAATTCTGAATGGCGACACACTGGTGTACCTGGGCAAGTCATTCACTGCGGTAGCCACCAATGCCTGTGCTACCAGTTTTGAATGGAGTCCGGCATCCAATATTGCTGATCCGTTTATCGGTTCACCACTGGTTACGCCTACCCTGCCCGCTTATTTCAGCGTAAAAATCAATTACCCGAATTGCCAGGCGACCGACTCGATTTTTGTCAATGTAATTGACCCTGACACGCTGGATTGCAACCAGATTTTCATTCCGAATGCGTTCACGCCCGGCGCTACGCCCAATGTCAATGACAAATTTGGCGTCAGCAACAATTTCGTACTGGATGAATTTATATCGTTTGAAATTTTTGACCGCTGGGGCGGACTGGTGTTCAACGCCCAAAACCCGGAAGACTTCTGGGATGGCACACACGACGGCAAGACATTGAACCCCGGAACATTTTTGTATCGCCTGAGGTACAAATGCAACGGCGAGGAAAAGGTCAAATCTGGCACAGTCGTCTTGCTAAAATAGCATTCCGAATAACTACAATGGTCGGCCCCAAAATGAAGAAGCCCGGCGGCACTTTTGCCCCGGGCTTTTTCACTAAAACCGTTTCTATTGTATGAAGTATAAAACGGTTATCCAAACGCGTGCCAAACCGGAAAAATTCTGTTGGAATGCGAAAAATTTGCTATTTATTTAACACGAAGTCATGCAGATGACGAATGTTCAATTATGGATAAAAAATACCCTGTCAAATATTTCTACTTAACAGGGACAAAACAAAAAACAAACACTATGAACAAACACTATTAATCAAAACAAGATTTGGGGAGCGTTGTTTTACTGTTATCAACAGAACACAACATAGTGAGGCAAAAGTAAGAAAAACGGAGTTCCTTTCAAAACAAATTTCAAATAAATTTCTTTTGCCGATTATTTTTTTAGATTGCTGTCACGTCGGTTTATGGCAGGGATGACAAAGATTCACATCAACCACACGAACAACACTCGTTTTCCCTCCAATAACCTTAATCATAACCACTATTTAGCCCAAAAAATAAAACAACACAATATTTGTTCCAAATTTAAGCAAAACATCTATATATATGAATGACTTTTTCTCTTTTTTTAGAGTTTTGTCGTCTATCTGTCTTCTTTGCCTTGTCGTAGCCTGCCAGGACAATTCGACGGATAAAACAGCACGCCCGGGCGTATCAGCATCGGGAGTGGCCATTTTCAAGAAAAATTGCGTGACGTGTCACGGGGCAGACGGCAAGTTGGGATTGAATGGCGCCAAAGACCTGACGCAGAGTATGCTTACGGTTGAAGAGCGGATTCCGATCATCACCAAGGGCAAAAACCTGATGACGCCATTTGAAAAAATGCTGACACCTGAAGAGATTCAGGCGGTCGCTCAATATACCACTACTTTAAGAACGCAACAATGAGTAAAGACGAACTGATTTTAGTCACCGGCGCAACGGGTTTTGTCGGCGCTTATCTGACGCGGATGCTGGTGCAGTCAGGCTATAAAGTTCGCGCCATTCGTCGCCCGAACAGTAACATGGCCTTGCTAAATGGCGCTGAAACTGCCGTAGAATGGGTGGACGCAGACGTATTGGACATTGTGGCCCTCGAAGATGCTTTTCAAGGCGTTTCCAGGGTATTTCACTGCGCAGCCATGATTTCTTTTCTGCCGAAAGACAGTACGACCATGCTAAAGGTAAATGTCGAAGGCACGGCAAATATCGTCAACCTCTGCCTGCACTTTGGCATCAAAAAATTAGTGTACGTGAGCAGTATTGCCGCTTTAGGTCGCACCAGGGAACGTCCTCATCTTGACGAACGGTCCAAATGGGTGAATGGCGACGACAACAGCCAATATGCGCTGAGTAAATATCAGGCCGAGCAGGAAGTCTGGCGCGGTCAGGAAGAAGGCCTCGACGTAGCCGTCGTTATGCCGTCTGTCATCACGGGCGGCCGCGAATGGGATGACGGCATGGCCAAATTTGTGCCTCAAACCGATCGGGGACTGAAAGTATATCCTACCGGGCGCAGCGGCTTTGTGGATGTGCGCGATGTCGCGCGCTTTATGGTATTGCTAATGGAAAGCGACGTAAAAGGCGAGCGTTTTATCCTGAATGCAGACAATATCACCCACCTCGAATTTTTCACCCTGATCGCCCGTGAACTGGGGAAAAAACCGCCTGTTATTCCAGTCGGGCCGATACTGATGGAACTGGCCTGGCGCGGCTTCTGGGTCTTATCCAAATTAACCGGAATGACGCCGCCCATTACCCGCGAAAGCGGTCGTGCCAGCGTATCGCACTACACCTATGCCAATGAAAAATCCAGGGCCGCATTTGGCGGATTTGAGTACATCAGCGTAGCGGACAGTGTGCGAGAAATGGTGAAATTGTATCAGGAAGCCAGGCAAAACGGCCTGAAGCCGATGGTTTCGGCGGTGTAGTGATTTTATTTGGTAACTGGTTAGGTCGCTCCCATTTTGGTCAAAAAAGGTCTATTTTAGGCCACTCTTCGCCGTTTTTTTCGTCCGATGCGCTGCATCGAACTCAAAAAAGCGGCTTGATTGACCTAAAATCGCCTGCTTTTTTGATCCAAAACCGC
>JADZBJ010000242.1 GCA_020852155.1 Saprospiraceae bacterium
AATTATTTCTACTCGACTTTTGAAAATGGCATTCAGGAAAGCAGCGGAACAGGCCCTGCCACTGAGGCGAGGAACGAAAGCATAGTCACGAACAAAAAGAAGATCGTTGTATTAGGTTCAGGCCCGAATCGTATTGGTCAGGGTATAGAATTTGACTACTGCTGCGTGCATGGCCTTTTAGCCGCCAAAGAAACGGGCTACGAAGCCATCATGGTCAACTGCAACCCGGAAACCGTTTCCACGGATTTCGATATGGCCGACAAACTCTATTTCGAGCCAGTGTATTGGGAGCATTTGGAGGAAATTCTGGAGCATGAAAAACCGGACGGCGTTATTGTACAACTCGGCGGACAAACGGCCCTGAAATTAGCCGAAGACCTGCATAAAAACGGCTGGAACATCATCGGTACATCTTACGACAGCATGGACATCGCCGAAGATCGCGGACGATTCTCTGACTTGCTGAAAGACCTCGGTATTCCTTATCCCAAGTACGGCGCCGCCCGCGATGTGGACGAGGCGCTGGATATTGCCAAAACCATCCCTTATCCGTTGCTGGTACGCCCCAGTTATGTATTGGGTGGCCAGCGCATGAAAATCGTCATCAACGACAACGAGTTGGAACGTCAGGTATTGACCATTTTCAAGCACATGCCCGACAATCGGGTGTTGATTGACCAATTCCTGGAGCGCGCCAAAGAAGCAGAAATTGACGCCATTTTTGACGGCGACGAACTACACGTGATGGGCATCATGGAACACATCGAACCGGCGGGTATTCACTCCGGTGATTCGTCGGCGGTATTGCCGCATTATTCGCTGGGGCCGATTGTGATTCAGCACATGATTGAATACGCTGAAAAAATCGCCAGAGCATTGAATATCAAAGGATTAATTAATATTCAATTTGCCATCAAAAACGACGAGGTGTATGTGATCGAAGCCAATCCGAGGGCGTCGCGTACCACGCCGTTTATCGCTAAAGCCTATGGTGTGCCGTATCTGAACATTGCCACCAAGGTTATGCTCGGTACCCACAAACTCAAGGATTTTGAGATCACGCACAAACTCGATGGTTATGCCATCAAGATTCCGGTGTTCAGTTTTGAGAAATTCCCTGGCGTGGACAAGCGACTTGGCCCTGAAATGAAAAGTACCGGCGAGGCGATTCATTTCATCAAGAATCTGAAAGACCCGTATTTCAGGGAATTGGAGCGGAATCGGAGTATGTATTTGTATAACTAAAGATTACATTTGCCCTAAAACAGTAATAAATGGCTGAAATGATTGAATCTTTGAGCATACAGAATTATAAGTCTGTAAAAAAAATCTCGTTGAAATGCGAACGTATCAACATTTTTATTGGAAGGCCCAATGCTGGAAAGTCAAATATACTTGAGGCCATTTCATTATTAGGTGCCAGATATACGGAAGAGCGTTTTATGGAAGGGTTTATAAGATACAAAAATATTCCACAGTTGTTTTCTGATTTTATTTTTGAGAACCCTATAACTGTGAAGAGTAATACAATAATTGCTTCACTTAGTGCTTCATCAGATGTAGGGTCAACCTTCCAGTATTCTTTGGCGCACAATAATGAACTCGCCAGTAAAACCATTAGTTTTGGTATGGATACGCAAGGTTTAGTTTCCCCTGATTCGCGTACTGATAGATTTCCGGGGCAGGTCAAAAAATATGAATTTAAAGGGCTTTCTGACTATCAGGACAAAGGTCTTTTTCTTCATCCCCCTCATGGTGATAATTTATACCTGATCGTTCGTAGTCACCCTCAATTGATTAAGGAGATTCAGGCATTTTTAAAACCTAATGGCCTCGACTTGTTAATTGATGAAGAGAGTCAACGTCTTGTGGTTGTAAAGACAGAAAATGGTCGGTTGTTTAGTTTTCCGTTACATCTACTACCGGATACTTTTTTGCGTTACATTTTTCATATTTCCGCTATACTTTCAAATAAAGACTCGGTTTTACTACTGGAAGAACCGGAGTCTCATGCCTATCCACCATATATTTATCAGCTGGCTCAACATATTCTGGATGATAAAGGAGGAAATCAGTATTTTTTAACAACACATAATCCCTACTTTTTGCAGCCATTGATTCAGGAGTCAAAGGATGTAGCGCTTTTTGTCACCTGGTATGAAAATTATCATACGCATGTCAAACGTTTGAATTTTAAGGAAGTAGCCTCTTTGCTGGATGATGGAATTGATATATTTATGAACCTGGAAAATTACATACCTAAATGACGCCCAATATTATCCCTGAATGTTATGCAGATACAATGCTCGTTGAAATGCTGGGGTTTAAAAAGCCCAACCATCAATTAGGAATCGGGCAGGTTATTAAAACATTGACTGTAAAATACGAAACCAGAAAGGCCGTAGGTATTATTGATGATGATAAATTCAAGCCTTCGAAATTTCAGGAATATGAATTTATCACTGAAGTAAAAGGAATTAAGCGCTACCAAAGCAGCACTGGCAGACATTGGCTGTTAGTGTTAGGCCCTGCTTTTGAGCAATGGGTTTTTAATAATGCAAAAGAAGTTGGCGTCGCTCCTGAGCGATTTGGCTTTGATCATCTTGACAGGTTTAAAAAGGAGTGCAAACGGCAAGATGTAAGAAATAATGAGTCAGTCAGGCAATTTATCAATGCCATCAAGCAAAAAGAATCCAGCGGGTTTTTACAATTAAAAACATGGATTTGCGAAGGAGCAGGGCTGGATATTGATGATTTTATCTGAAAAGCAAGGCGAGGGGATGGTAGATTTCAAATGTCAAATGCTTGTTCTATCTGACATTTGAAATCTACCATTTAACAGTAAAAACCTACCAAACGAACGTCGCTGCTGTATTCCCCTGCACAGACGTCGTGATCCACTTGTCGCCGCTGTGAATATTAAACGTTTGTATGTCAGTGCTTTCGTTGAGCACCACCAACACCGTTTTGCCGTTTGGCGTGCGGAAGGCTACGTTCGGCATTTGCGATAAAACATCGCTGCCGATGCGCACGGAACCTTGCGGTACAAACTTGGACAATTGCCCGACGATATAAAAACTCACGTTTTTGGTCGCGGTTGATTCATTGATCGTGACGGCTCCTTTGCATTGGGTGCATCCTCCGGGCGTGTGCGGGCCATAATTCGGGTCGTTGGCCAGGTTCCATTCCAGGGCCACGCTGCTCCAGTTGCGCATGGAGCCAATCATCACATTTTTTACATGCCACTGAAAGTCGCCGTCAAAAGTGCCATTTGACCCCGTCCATTGTTCTGTAAAGTACAAAGCCTTGTCCGGGTGCGCATTGTGTACCTGCGACAGCGCGCTGATATCGCCGCCATAAAGATGGAAGGCAGAACCCGCCACAAAGGGCTTGGCTGCCGGGTCGTCAAGTATCGCGATGGGGTAGGCTGGATTGTCGCAATTATGATCCCAAACTACGATTTTTGTAGCCAGTCCCGCAGCCTGAAAAGCCGGTCCCAGGTGGTTTTTAATGAAATCCGCCTGTTGGATAAACGACATCACCAGGCTGGGATTGTTTCCGCCGTGTTGCGGCTCGTTTTGTGGCGTTACAGCGTCAATGGTGATGCCATTTGACTTCATCGCCTGAATGTAACGAACGAAATATCGGGCGTAAACCGAATAATATTCAGGTTTCAGGTTGCCGCCGACACTGCTGCCATTGGTTTTCATCCAAACCGGCGGACTCCACGGCGAACCCATGATTTTGATGTTAGGGTTGATGGCCAGAATCTCTTTTAATACCGGAATCAGGTACAAAGTATCTTTCGACAGCCTGAAATACTGCAAATCCGGGTCGGTTTGGCCGGTTGGGCGGTCGTTGTAACTAAATACTTCAGCATCCAGATCAGATGCGCCGATGCTCACGCGCAGGTAACTGACGCCAATTGAATTATCGTTTTTACCGAAAAATTCCTGAAGCAAAGCGGCCCTGCTGCTGGCGCTCATTTTACTAAGTAAATAGGCGCTGCCGCCCGTCAGGGTATAACCAAAACCATCAATAGATTGGAAACTCTGCGTCGCATCAATATTGATCGTCTGAAAACGCTTGTCTTCCTCTTTGGCAAAGTCAATTGTTTTTGAATACAACAAATTGGCTTTGCTGGCGGAGGTCGTCCATACCTGTACAGGAAGGGTAGGGATGGGCGTCTGGAGTTCGTCTTCCTGTTTTGCCTTGCAACCTGGCCAACACAAAAGCACGATTAGGGATAGAAAAAGAAGTCGCATCATGTGTTAGCAGATTCAGAAAGTGGCGGTGCTGATAGAGTGAGGAAGGCTGACGGTTTCAACGGCATGGCCGCCGAAACAAATTCGATAGGATATTTTTTCATCGGTGGGATTCATGACCACAACAGCGATACTGCCGTCTGTGTTTTGAAAGGCGGTCGTCAGTAATTGTGCGCGGTTGGATGAACTGATAATGCGTTGTGCGCCCGGACGAATGAATTTTGAAAAATGACCAATGTAG
>JADZBJ010000243.1 GCA_020852155.1 Saprospiraceae bacterium
ATGTTGAGCGTAGCGAAACATCTGCATCCCACGAAGGTCAAATTGAACATTTCGCTGGGCCAGTTCCTTCGCTACGCTCAGGATGACACATCCCTTTGTCATTTAAAATATGACACTACCCAAATAACCAATTCCACAAATAACCAATTCAACATCCCAACACATGCTGCCCATGTTTAAATAAAAGGCTGCAAAGGTAATTGGATTGAGGATTTGTAGGACTGGTTATTTGCTTTTGCAGTTACCCTCCTACCGGGTTGTCATCCTGAACAAAGTGAAGGATCTGGCCAAACAGTCGTGAACACGCTCACTTCGTGGGTCGCAGATGCTTCACTGACGTTCAGCATGACAACTTTTTTAGTTGTGTTTGGCGTATGTTTTAAAAACAACCAGATTCAAAAGTCCCCAAATAACCAGTCCTACAAATAACCAATCCAACAACTTGGGCTTACTTTTGGCCGAAATTGGGGTTAACTTCATTTTACACTATGCGATTATTGTTTCTTTTCACACTGGGGTTGTTGTTTTCGGGGTGTTACACCTTCAAGGGCATTTCCATTGACCCTTCGGTTAACACGTTTGCCGTTCGAAATTTTGAAGTCACCGCCGACAATGCGCCGCCGATTTTCGGACTGGATTTTTCAGAACGACTGCGCGATAAAATTCGTTCCGAAACCCGCCTGACCCAGAATACAGAAGACCCGGATGTCGAATTTACAGGCCGTATCGAAGGGTACAATGTGGTGCCCGTCGCGCCCAAACCCGGCGAATTTGTCGCCCTCAACCGCCTGGAAGTTCGGATGCGTATTGCCTATAAAAACAACCGCGACGAGAAAAAGGGCTGGTCGGCCGAACGCAGTTTCAGCCACTTCGCCGAGTTTAGCAACACCACAGACCTGTTGACAGCCCAAGATGGCCTCTTGCGCCAGATTGGCGATCAACTGCTGGAAGACATTTTCAATGCAGCCTTTAACGACTGGTAATCGCTGGTGGATTTGGGCCGTTGCACTGGCTGTTTTATCTGCCGTTTTGCGCTGGCAAGCCCTGCACCAAACTAACTTCGCCAATGGTTGGGACGGTTGTTTCTACCTCGTTCAGTTGCAGTCGCTCGACCTCGAAGGGCGAATGCACTCGCCTGACAGTTCGCTGATTTACCCATGGCTGAGGTTGTTTGTCTGGCTGACCGGCGACTATGTCCAAGGCATGAAAATCGGTGTTGCGGCGTTGTGCGGATTCTGGACACTCGCCCTGGCGCGTATCGAACGCGGCGGCGGCACCTTTCCGGTGCTGGCGGCGTGGTCGGTTTTTTCGCCTCAATTGTGCTATTTTGCTGCGCAATACCCCAAAAATTTGCTGGGCATGGTTTTGCTTGTTGGCTTCCTGAACAGTCTGCCGGAAAGCGGTTTCCGTTGGCGAGATAGCAAAAACTGGTGGATACCCATGACGTGGCTGTTGCTGAATGGCTTTGGGCATCGGCTGACGTTTGTGCTGGCAGCCTTGCTGCTGCTGCTGCACCTGTTGCTCCACTGGAAAAATTTCCATCCGAAATGGCTTCTCATTCCCTTGGCCGGATTGGCTTTATGGACGGTTTTGCTTTCATTTTTTCCGGGCCTGGCGTCATGGAGTGACCTTGGCCGATTGAGCCATTCCCTGACTTCGCAGCCGCAATTTGCGCCGTATTCTTTTTGGAAAAATTTCGGCTACCCGCGAATAGGCGTTTGGTGGGCGTTGGAAATAGCGGCGGTTTTGTTCATGACCACCTGTGCCGCCATATTGTTTTTTCGTCAAGGAAGAAATGGCGGAGTGGCGTGGGGAATACCGTTTTTATTCAGCCTGTTGTTGTTGTTCCCTTTCCTGAAATGGTCGTTGACCGACCTTTCCTGGCGCATGTTTTTAGTGTGGGTATTGTTGACGCCAGTTTTGTTTGCGCGCGCTGTTCACAGGCGAAGCATGGTCATGCCGTGAGGATATTCTTTCTGGAGCAGGTCATGTATTTTCAAAAAAACATCATTGTCGCTTTGAAAATCGGCGTCGCCCAATTCCAGCAACAGCACGGGGGTTTCTTCTTCTGTTTTCAGGTATTCAAAATAAGCCTGTTGAATTTCTTCCAGGTACGAGGGCGCGATATTGCGCTCAATGTCACGGCCGCGTTTTTGAATTTGACGAATCAAAACCTCGACCGGGCGGTGCAGATAAACCAGCAGATCAGGTTTTGGGAATGTCGCATTTAACACCGAAAAAAGGCGTTGAAAAAGGCGAAATTCTTCTTCTGACAGGTTGTTTTTGGCAAAAAGCAGGGTTTTTACAAAAAAGTAATCCGAAACGGTATTGGGTCGAAACAGGTCGGGGCTGGCGAAATGCTCCAGTAATTGTTTATGCCTTTCGGTCATAAAGAACAGTTCGACCGGGAAGGCATATCGCTCAGGCTGCTCGTAAAACGGCGGTAAAAAAGGATTGTCGGTGAATTGTTCCAGCACCAGGGCACAACCTGTATGAGCGGCCAGCAGGTGACACAACGTGGTTTTGCCTGCGCCAATATTTCCCTCAACGGCGATGAACGGGTAGGATGTCTGGTTCGGCATTTCGGGCGTCAATGGCATTTAAAATAATCAAAAGGTTCGAGGCACGCATGGCAGCGGAACATGGCTTTGCAGGCCGTACTGGCGAACTGTGCGATCATTTCGGTGTCTTGCGATCCGCAGTGCGGGCATTGAACGGCGCTGCGTTCGCCCATCAGGGCTTTTTTGTCCTGACTGGCAACCAGGGGTGGCGCGATGCCGTATTCACGCAATTTGATGCGCCCTGATTCAGTCATCCAGTCGGTCGTCCAGGCCGGGCTGAGGACTGTGGTGACACGGACCGGTTCGATGCCGCCTTCCTGTAAAGCCGCTTTAATATTGACTTCAATCATGTTCATGGCCGGGCATCCGCTGTACGTAGGCGTAATGACAACTTCACAGCCGCCTTCCGGCAACAGGCGTACATCACGGACGATGCCCAGGTCGCGAATGGTCAAAACCGGAATTTCCGGATCGAACACTGTATCCAGCAAGTGATTAATCCTGGATAAATCGCTGTTTGTCAATACATTAGTCATAATTGGCGGCCATTTCAGTAAAAATTGCGCCTTTTCAGAAAAGGTTGGCAAAAGTACATCATGGCTTGCCGGTCGCAAATAGATATTGGATATTTACGAGCGATTATCCGGTTTTATTGATTTGACCGTAGCATACTTGCGGCCATTTCCGGTGTTATATCTCGCTGCGGGTTGGCCAACATTTCATAACCGACCATGAATTTTTTAACCGTTGCGGAACGTAATAGTGGAGGGTAGAAGACAAAGTGCCAGTGCCACTCCGGGTGTGGTTTGCCATCTGTTGGAGCCTGATGAATACCTGCTGAGTATGGAAATGATGTATTGAAAAGGTTATCGTATAAGACAGTCAGCACGCGATAAGCGTCAGCGAGCGCTGTTTTTTCAGAATCGGTGAGTTCGGTAATACGTGACATGGGTCTTTTGGGGACAATCATTGCCTCGAATGGCCATACTGCCCAGAATGGAACGAGCGCTACGAAATGCTCGTTTTCAAATAAAATGCGTTCATTTTCTGACAATTCAGCATCTAAATAGTCCGAAAGGAGTGTTCGTCCATGTTTTTTCCAATATTTGCTTTGAGCCTTTTGCTTTTTTAATGGTTCATCTGGTATGCTCGCTTGTGCCCAAATTTGCCCGTGTGGATGCGGATTTGAACACCCCATTATTTCGCCTTTATTTTCAAAAATCTGGACATATTTGACGAATGATTTCTTGCCCAAATTCTG
>JADZBJ010000244.1 GCA_020852155.1 Saprospiraceae bacterium
AGGAGTTTCAATTTCAAATCACCAAAACATCTATTGCCCCGAAAATTGACGGCCGCCTCGACGACGAGGCCTGGCAGCGCGCACCTTCAGCCGGTAATTTCCACCTCAAATGGCCGCGCGATGGCGCTCCTGCGCCAGCCCAAACCGAGGTGCACTGCATCTATGACGATAAGTTTCTGTATATCAGTGCCTTATGTCAAGACACTGGTATGACTTACGTCATCAACAGCCTGAAACGCGACGTAGGCTACTGGGATTCTGACGGATTTGGCGTCGTGATTGACCCGGCCAATAATGCCAATAACGGCTACTTCTTCGGCCTGAATGTTGCCGGAGCGCAAACAGATGCCCTGCTCAGCAATTCCAACGACTGGGATACCAACTGGGACCAGGTATGGTATTGCGAAACGCATAAGGAAATGACAAATTGGTCGGTCGAAATCGCGATTCCGCTGCGCATCCTGCGCTTCGATCAAAACAACACGACCTGGGGCATCAACTTCGTGCGAAATGACCTGAGTAACGGCGTTTACTCCGTCTGGGCGCGCGTGCCGTTTCAATTCGACGGACTCGATATGGGCTGGACAGGCGCTATGAAATGGGATGCGCCTCCTCATCGCGTCAAGGGCAATTACAACCTGATTCCCTATGCTATAACTGCTGCTTCAAAAGATTTTGAGGCAAAAGAAGACTGGAAAATCAAGCCCAACATCGGCATGGACGCCAAAATCGGTATCGGTTCGGGCATGAACCTCGACCTGACGCTCAACCCGGATTTTTCCCAAACGGAAATTGACGAACAGGTGGTCAATCTCACCCGTTTTGATGTGCAACTTCCTGAAAAACGCACCTTTTTTCTGGAAAATGCCGACCTGTTTGCCAATTTCGGCATTCCGCCCATCAGGCCGTTTTTCTCACGCACCATAGGGCTTGACGAAGATGCGCGTGCCGTACCCATCTGGGGCGGAGCACGCCTGACCGGAAACATCAACAAAGACACACGCCTCGGCCTGCTCACCATGCAAACCGGCAAACAGGACAGCACACCGGCGCGCAACTATTCGGCGCTCAGTTTCAACCGGCGCATTTTCGGCCGGACGACCATCAGCGGATACTTCCTTGACCGTGAAGCCTACGACAAAGGCGAGCGCCTGAAAAACGAGTACAGCCGAAATGCCGGAATTGAATGGTTTTTTATCTCCAATAATGGAAAATGGATGAACTGGCTGACCCATCACCGGGCTTTCCAAACGGGTGTTAATTCAAAAAACTGGTGGGGTAATTTCGGCGGGCAATACAGCACCCGAAAATTCAACATCATGATGGACGTAACACGCATGACGGAAAACTACCGCGCCAACATGGGTTTTGAAACGCGCATCGAAAACTACGACGTGACGCTGGATACGGTTTTCAGGATTGGCTACAACTTCATTTTCAACGAGGCGGCCTATCGCATTTTTCCGAAAAAGGAAAACAGCAGACTGAATTTCATCGAATTATCAGGCCAGAACTTCATCGTGCTGAACCCGGATGGCAGTTTCAATGAATGGTCGCCCAATATTGGCTGCACCTGGAATTTCCGAAACACCAGCGAATTTAACATCAGTACTGCACCCTTTATGGCTGATGTGCCGGTGTCGTTCAAATTCGATGATGAGGAAGACCTGACCCGCTGCCCGGCATTCCCGGCCGGACGCTACGAACACGCCAACCTGCAGGCAGAATGGAGTTCGGATTATCGCAAGCGTTTTTTCTGGAAAATGGGCGCTGCCTATGGCGGTTTCTACGACGGCGAACAATTAGCCGTGAGCGGTGAAATCCTGTACCGCTTTCAACCGGTAGTGAATATCAGTGTGAAAATGGCCTATAACGACCTGGCTTTCCCGCAGCCTTACTGCGATGTGGCTTTTTGGAACGTCACACCGCGCGTTGAAGTGTTCTTCGCCAGAAACCTATGGTGGACAACCTTCCTGCAATACAATACGCAGACGGATAATTTCAATGTGAACAGCCGCCTTCAATGGCGTTTCAGGCCGATGAGCGACCTATTTGTGGTTTATACGGATAATTACGCGGTGCAAATCTGGGGTCCGCGCAGCCGGGCATTGGTGGCGAAGGCGAATTATTGGTTTTAGTAAAAGCGAAAGTCGAAGGTAAGAGGTGGAAGATGGCAGGTTTTTAATTTGATTTTCAAGAGGAAAGAGTGCTTTTTTAACAAACAACTCTGCTTTTTACCTTCGGCCTACGAATTAAAGATCATTGCAACCCAAGGGGGGCGTAGCCCTCCAATCTTCGTAGGAAGATTATTACAAAACAAGGGGGGGGCGTAGCCCTCCAATCTTCGTAGATTATTACAAAACAAGGGGCATAGCCCTGACATTAATATAATAATGGCCAACACTTACACCCAACTATACATTCAATTTGTTTTCTCGGTAAAAGGCAGAGAAAATCTAATCAAAGAAGCATTCCGTGATGAATTAGAAAAGGTAATATGTGGTATTGTAAACAACCACAAATGCAAAACGTATGCTATTTATTGCAATCCAGATCATACCCATATTTTTGTTGGTATGCACCCTGCTGTGTCGCCTTCAAAATTGATGGAGCAAGTAAAATCCGGTTCCTCTAAATGGCTAAACGAAAAAAAATATATTGCAGGAAAGTTTGCTTGGCAAGATGGTTTTGGTGCTTTTACCTACTCCAAATCTCATATTGATGCGGTGGTGAAATATGTATTGAACCAAGCCGAACATCATAAAAAGCAATCATTCAAAGAGGAATATTTGTTGATCCTGGAAAAATTTGAAATTGATTACAATGAAAAATATGTTTTTGAATGGTATGATTAGGTAGATTTCAGGGCTACGCCCCTTGATGTTGATTTCATTTTATTCTACGAAGATTTATGGGCTACGCCCACAGTAAACCTGCAAAATCTGCAGAAAAAAAATGCCAGGTAGTATGCTGTTAGGCTCCCTTGTTGGATAAAATATGCATCCCTGCTTATGTGCTTAAACGGCTGGGCAGAGATGTGTTTCATCCAATAACTGACCTAACCAGTTACTCAAAAATAAAAAGCCTTCATTTTCCTCGAAAATGAAGGCTTTTTGCGATTATGTGCAAGCCGGTGTTTATTCCAACACCTCTTTCTCTACGGCCTGCAACACCTTTTTATCGGGGTTGCCGCCGTGGTGAACATACGCGACAATGCTGCAATGTTTTTCATCGAAACTGGCAGGCAGCACGACGGAATAATTTTTCACAACGGCATCTTCTCCGCCGATCAATGGCTCGGCAATCACGTCGCCAGTGGGCGAAGAAATCACGTCGCGCAATACGTGGCGGTGAACATAGTTGGCCACGCGTACACTACCGACCAGTTGCACATCCACGATGCTGTCTTGCAGCAGCAAAACCGTCAGGCGGTTTTCACCGTCCAGGGTGCTCAGTGGTAACATGGAAATAGATGCGTTGACGGTGCGTGTAGCCGGATCGTAATGATTGTCAAGCGACATGACCAATCCATAGTCCTCCTGTAAATCGCCGGAAACAAAACCACCCCAGGGGCGGTCGAGCCAGATGGCGCCATTGTGTACGCTGCGGTCTATGGAGGCAGTAGGTACGCCTTCGGCGGTTCCAATAAAGTTGTAGAGTGCCGTTGCCTCCGGGAAACGGAAGTCAATGGAACTGGCCGGAGCATCCACATAAGGCTGGGCCAGTGAGCCTGCCGCCGCATGGATGGAGACGACAATAAAATTGTCTTTGCCAACCTGATTTTGAATGGCCAGCAAATCAGCCGCGCCATCAGGACAGTTGCTGCAACGCACGCCGGTCAGTTCTTCAGCCAATACACGACGTTCGCCCTTGACAAGGCTTTTAATTTCGATGGGTTTTTCCTCGCAGGACCAGGCGAAAAGGCTGGTCACCAAAGCAAAAAAGAGTATTTTTTTCATTGTTAAACCCGGATTTAAATGATTTTGAAGATTTTCAGGATTGATTTTTTGATTTATGAGGTTTTTCAGGTGCAGTTCGTTGATCATAGCCAAATATCAGGAGTGCGTTTTCTGAAGGAAAGATCAGAATGAAGAATTGAGGTTCAGGCGCACACCGTGAAAAGTAGGCTCGTAGCGACAAATACCACCGGAGCAGTTGATGCCTTCCACCTGTTTGACATAAGCAATGGCGTAACGATTGGCGCCACGCGAATAAGCCACGCCAAGGCTCGGATAATGTAAACCGTCGAATTTCACTTTATCAACCGGGTACTTTTCGGGATCCGCGTGCTTTACTTTGTACATATCCGAAGCATAAATCAGCCAGTGTGGCGCCAGGCCGACCTCAACCAGAGCGTTGGCCCATGAACCGAATTCCTCTTCGGTCGCCAGGTATTGGGCTTCAATACGCACCGAACGACGCGGTGTGAGTTTATACAGGACTTCGGTGTAAGGCGTGACAGCATCCACATAACTGTCTTTGCCCTGATAAACCAGAATGTTGTAGTGCAGCACTTGCAAACCACCAATCACCTGCAATTTGCGGTTGCGTTTCCAGGTAAACTCCGGCGTGATTTCGCGATAGAGTTCGGTGCCATCCAGGAATTGAATATCGCTGAAATTGACTCCGAAAGCGAGTTTTTTATTCAATTTATACTTGACATCCAGTTGTACGGCCTGCTCGCCCAACTCTTGAGTAGCAGGCGTAAAACGCGCTGTGAGGCGGTAAGTATTTTGCTTGGCCATCGGCGGCAGGAAATTAATAGCGCCCTGAATGCCCAATTGCTGCTCAGGACTGACCCTGAAACTGAAATCTTTGGTTCGCTTGCCTTCCAGCGTTATACCCAGCCCCTTTTTTGCCCAGGCCAGGCTGGTATAGACCGTATAGCCATCGCGATTGACTAATTTCCCTTTAATGTACTCTTCTTCGCCTTTTTCATTGAGGATAGTACGCTGCTCATTGACGTCGTACATAACATCCTTTGTTTTGTAAGCGCCTTCAATGTACCACGAAAATGGGCCAGCGTTCAATGTGTTGTAAGCCGTAGCGGCGTAGGTGTTATACTGCGCGCCGATGAGGTCTTGCGGCAGGTAAAGGCCAACATTGTCAGCGATATACTTGACGGTCGGGTTGTCGAATGTCCGGCCAACCACGCCTGCGCCGGGCGCAATGGAAAAGTTTTTCGTGCTGTCGGGGTGCCAGAAACCGTCAATAGACGCACCGCGAACGACCGTGCCGTAGCGGCTGAACTGTTGCTTGATACGGCCTGTAAAGGCTTTCAGGCGCCAGTTGTCATTAAACTGATACGCGGCACGAACGCCATATAAAGCATTGTCAATCATCAGGTTGCGCTCTTCGTAAGCGCGAAAGATGATGCCGGAGCCAATCTGGTCGTACAGGTAACCGCCACTGACTTCAAACTTGTCAATCTTCTTGCGAACGAACCAGCGACCAATGCCTTCGTCGGTGTATGAGCCATTGGGGTTCAACAGGTTGGAGTTGTTGAACATGTCGAAACGCAGGCCCATGTCGAAGCCCCAATTGGAGTAATTCAGGTTGAGCCAACTTTCAGCGCCGAATTTTTGATAATCGTATTGCGGCGTGCCTGTTGCGCCAATTTTAGTGTCGGTAATGAAAAAATTACCGTTGGATTGGAGATTGCCCGTAATGCGGGCGGCATTTTGGCCTGAAAGCAGACTGGAAATGCCCAAAAAGATCAGGAAAGTAAACAGGTGTTTCATACTGGCAAAAGTAGTAGAAAGCCTGTTTTTTCAAAGTATGTGGTTGTAAAAATGGTCAGTAGCGGACAAAGTAGGCGGGAGGGCGGGAGCTGGCCAACAGTTTCTAAGAAATTGCTAATGGATTACTGACTTTTAGCCCCTCAATACCTGAGAAATCAGAAATATTCCTTGTCACCAGCTCCAAATCATGAACAATAGCTGTTGCTGCTACAAAGCATCTCCTAATGTTATTTTTTTTATTCGTCGAATACGAATTGCCTCATTTACAACAGCGTCATCAATAGGGACAGTGTTTAATATTTGAAAGATGCTGGTAAAATATTTTATCTGTTGATCAGTAATTTGCTAAAAGCCTAACGTTTCTATATGGCTGACGACAGAAACGACATTATTTGAATCAGTAACCAATGGCAACAATAGCGTGCGATAAGGCAATTCGGCAGAATAAATTAAGATGTTGGTATCAATTAGTTTCATAGGTATTAGAGGTTCAAAACAACAATTCCCGGTCTTGTCTTATTGAAGATTGATATTGCACGGCATCCCCAAATTGGTGCATATCACATCCTTTTTCAACAATTTGAATAGCGGCTGCCAATGCTGAATTAACCTGCTCTACTTCTTTATTACGAGTCCTTTTACTTTTAACAATAGTGTTTTTAGCAACCTTGGAGGGTTGAATTTTGGCAGTTTGAAGCCGCACAGATTGGACATTTAATGGTTTGATGAAATCAACTATAGCCTTCACAACCTTTTCGTCCGATGTTTCTATAACAATTTGCATACGGTGTAATTTGGATCAAATATAGCGTAAAACGTTCAATGCGTTGCCATTGATACGGGATAATTCAAATTTTTCTTCCCCAACTCCAACATCCGGCGCCCGGCGCCCTCTTCATATAATTCAGGTTGAAGCGCTGAATCAAGGAACAGGCTTTGTGACAGTTCCGTATCATGCGTAGCACGTAATTTCAGGAAAAACAAGGGTGTTCCGGCAAGTAAGGTTTGACCGGCAGGCAGAACATCCAGCAAGCGAAGTAGCCCATTTTCCGTAAAACGATATTGCTCGGCCGGAAGCCCGACAACCCCGACACACTGAAGGCTTGAACGGTCAAAGCCCAGCGACATCTGCCAGCCTTCGGTTTGTACATCAGCACCTAGCGAGACGGCCACCAGCGCCTCTTCACCGGCACGCAAACGAGCACGGTCGAAACGCAAACGAAGGGGCGGTTTTACCTCCGAACGATCATCATCATTGGGTTGCAACGTGCTGACATCTGCTGAAAAATTGACATCACCGCTTTTAACGGCTACAAAATCCAGTCCGGGCAGCACATGATCGTCCTGCAAATTGGGCAAAACAATCTGGTAAGTATCAAGTGTGCTTGAAAAACTCAACAAACTGGCGGGGTTGGCCAACGGGCGAATAACGCGCCACGACGGTACAGCAGGGAACGTATCGTAAATGCCCAGCAGGAGTTTTCGCGTTTCAACTATATCGAAAGTCGTCACGGAACTGCTGCGATTAACATCGGCGGCCAGGGCCTGATAAGCAGAGGTAAAACTTTCAATACCTAAAATATGCTTGGAAATCAGCACCAAATCAAATGTGCTGACGCCGTTGAGTGGATAATCCTGTTTGACGGCCTGCACCGTAGCCAGATAGTTGCCTCCAAAGGGCAGTTTTTCAGTAATGCTGCTGTAACAACTGTCCTGATAGTTGGTTACGCGATATTTATTGACAGTTGGCGTTACGCCGCTGGTTGAAACAACACGTGTACGCAACTGGAAGTTATTGAGTTTAAACCCGTCGCCTTTTCTGAGGCATCCCCTGAAATCCAGGTCGCCGTCCTGATTGCAAACACAGTCGCTGTCGCCATCTTGTACCAGTACGTAAGAGTTACAGGTATTCATCAGTCCGGATGCGTCGCGCGCTACGATCTCGACGAAATTGGTGCCTTTATCGCATTTCAGGTAGGTCATGGTATCTGTTGTCGGGAAGCCTGTTCCACTACCTGCTTTACGAATGCCGATTTGAATCTGATTATTGGGCGTGCAGTTGTCTGTCAATGAGAGGATAAAACTACTCGCCGCAAAACTCACTTGGCAATCCGGCGGCTCTAACTGTTGCGTCAACCCATTGATACACAACAGATTGGGCGGAGAGCAATCTTTCACAACAAATTGATGCGAG
>JADZBJ010000245.1 GCA_020852155.1 Saprospiraceae bacterium
CGCATTCAGGCCAGCGTTTTGCCTTTGTTCCCGAATCCGGCGACCGACCGTTTTACCGTGCAGTTTGACCTGCCGGAAGACAGTGATGCGGCTATTCAATGCTATGCGCCTACCGGCCAAATGCTGTACAGTCAGACAGCCAGTTACGCTGCGGGCTTGAATAGCGTCAGCATAAATGTTTCGGAAATGCACTACACAGGCCTACTGTTTGTCAAAGTTGAAATGGCCGGCGGTCGTTTTGTGCAAACGGTTGTTGTTAAGTAGTTTGAAGTTGTTAGATGGCGCTGGCGCGCCGTTAGAAATGGTTTGATATTGTTAGATATTGTTAGATGGCGCTGGCGCGCCGTTTGAAATGGTTTGATATTGTTAGATATTGTTAGATGGCGCTGGCGCGCCGTTTGAAGTTGTTTGAATGCTCGCTGGCGCTCGCGTTTGAAGTTGTTTGAAGTTGTTTGAAGGCGCTGTCGCGCCGGTTTCTTGACTTTGTATTGGACAAAGATGAGGGATGAAACAAGACAAAATTTTTTGTTTTAAATTTGCATCATCAAACGCAAACGGAAGTGTTCAGACAATATCAAACTACTTCAAACGGCGCGCCAGCGCCATCTAACAATATCAAACAACTTCAAACGGCGCGCCAGCGCCATCTAACAATTTCAAACAATATCAAACAACATCAAACGGCGCGCCAGCGCCATTCGAACCATATAAAACGCTTCATTATGACTTTAGAAAAATTTGAGGACCTTGTCATTTGGCGACTAGGTCGAGATTTATCAAGGGAGATTTACGAGACAACCAAAGCAGAAATTTGGCGAGAAGATTTTGATTTTAGGAATCAGATAAGGAGGTCTGCCGGTTCAGTTCCCGATAATATTGCGGAGGGATTTGAACGCGAAGGCAATAATGAATTTATCAATTTTTTAAGTATTGCCAAAGGTTCATGTGGCGAGTGCCGATGCCAAATTTACAGGGCGTTTGATCGGCAATATATTGACAAGGAAAAGATGGAATATTTTCTACAAAAGACAATCATCTTGTCAGTCAAAATTCACAATACCATACAGGCCGTCAAACAATCAGGCATGAAGGGGAATAAATTTAAAAGATAACCTTCCAACGGCGCGCCAGCGCCATCAAACGCGAGCGCCAGCGAGCATTCAAACAACCTCAAACAATTTCAAACGGCGCGCCAGCGCCATCTAACAATATCAAACTACATCAAACTACATCAAACAGCGCGCCAGCGCCATCAAACAACCTCAAACCACATCAAACAGCGCGCCAGCGCTATCAAACAACTTCAAACTACTTCTCCCCGCGTTTCTTCCCAATTTCCGGGTCAATGCCCTTGGCTTTGGTGTAATATTCCACGCCTTTTACGGCATTGCCGCTGCGGTGATAGGCCGTACCCAGGTCATAGACATAACCTGCATTATCAGGTTTGGCATCTACGGCTTTTGAAAACCAGTCTATGGCCTCTGCAAATTTGGCTTGTTTGGCAAAAGATACACCGATTAGCCAGGCTGTCTGCGCTTCATTGGAGTTTAGCGCCCATGATTCGGTCAAGGCTTTATAGGCGCCGGAAGGATCGTTCTTTTGTTGACCAAGTTCGCGACCGTAATCACGCAAGGCCAGCGCCAGGGCGTCTTTTACTTTAGGATTATCGGGGTAGTATTCCCGCGCTTTTCGATAGCCTTCCACTGATTTTTCATAGTTTTTCAACTGATAATAGCACGCCGAGCGGTGCATCAGTGCGTGATAGTATCTGGGGTGAAAATCCAGTGCAAAATCGAAGTGCTTGATGGCCTCGTTCAGCAGGTTTTTCCTGAATTCTCCATCCTTTTCCTTGTCCTTTTCATTGGCTTCATTAAACAGTACGCCACCGGCGTCATCATTGGCCTTCGCGCTCTGGTTTGATACTTTTACGTCGGTCATAAACAGTACTTCGTTAGAAGCCCAGATTGGATTTCTCGCCAGCGTTCTCCAGGAAAACAACACAGCAATGGCAACTGTAAGCCCCAAAGGCAACGAAATACTTCCGGAAGACACCTTTTTTGCGGCAGCCATCAAGAGTGCAGCAATTGCCATGCAAAATCCGACAGAAGGCATGAACAAAAAGCGCTCGTTCATCAGCGTTCCCACTGAAAACACGAGGTTAGACACGATACTCAGCGTGATGAGGTAATATAAAATGCCAAATCGAACGATGTCGCGTTTCCGAATACCCAGGACAGCATACAAACCCAGGGCGACATAAGCCATCAGGCTAAGCAGCGCGGTCGGATTGCTGAAGGTTGTCATCGCAATCTGCTTGGGGTAGTAGTCGTGTGTGAGCGGATGGGGATAAAACAGCAATTTCAGGTATTGACCCAGGGTTACGAACACCGTCGCCCTTTTCTCGCCGGCCGTGTATGGCATCCAGCGTTGATCCACCATTTTGATGAATGGATTATTCATGGGCTCGTTCGGGGCTTCGTTGGAGAATGACCAATCCAGGACTTCGCCCCGCAGCACAAAAAACACGGCAAACGCTGCCAACATGCCGCCAAGAATTTTTCCATAACCTAAGGAAGCGCCTTCGTTCTCAGCAGGTGAAGTTCTGAAAAACCACAATGCCAGCGGGACGATAATCAGGAAGGTCACCGCATTTTCCTTGGACATGCTGGCCAGAAAGAAGGAAACAATCGCACCAATCCACCACTTTTTCGCGCCGGTGTCCCATGCTTTGAAGGCGCAATACAGCGTCAGCAAACTGCCGCCCAGCGCCATAATCTCGTCACATCCTTTGATGTTGGCCGCAACTTCGGTGTGCAGCGGATGACATATAAATATGACGGTTGCTATCCAGGCGAAAATATGGGTGTAATCTTCTCCAAAGCGCTCTTTCAGCATCAATAGCAGCAAATGGTAGAGCAGAATGCTGGTTGCCGCATACAGCAACACGGTAAACAGGTGAAAAATGAAGGTGTTTTCGCCAAAAAATTGCCAGATCGCAGCAAAAAACAGCAACGATAGCGGACGATAACGACCACCTGTAACGAGCATTTGCTTGGGGTCTTCTTTCATAAAGTCGAAAAATCCCCAAAACGAGTCGCGCGTCAGGATGTCCCACATACCCGCAAAACCGCGTTGTGTAAACGTGTTGGTTTTGATCACCATGTAATCATCCAGCACGAATTGATGCCCCAGTGTGTTGGCGTACAGCAACAATGCCAACAAAAACAGCAGCACAGATTGCATGCCGATGTTGGTAAAAAAGGGTGGAATCACCGTTGCTTCGGTACTGACAACTGGTGCAGATGAGGGTTGGGATGCCCTTTGCGGGCGAGACTGGTTTTGTTTTGCCATGATGCTCAATCACTTAGCGTATTTGGCAAAAGTAGGAGCAAGTTTGATTACGGTGTTAGCAACATGTGGAAAAATGGAGGATAACTTATCGCAACCATCTACCTGACCTCCATTTTCACGTGCTACCTTTGCGGACTAATGCCTGTAAACGGGCTATTATCGGAAACACTGTAAATCTGCCATCAGATATGAAAGACATGGGTAAAGTCATCACCATTGCTAACCAAAAAGGCGGTGTCGGCAAAACCACCACAGCCATCAACCTGGCTGCTTCACTGGCTATTCTGGAAAAGAAAGTCTTGTTGATTGACGCAGACCCGCAAGCCAATGCGTCCAGCGGCGTTGGCCAGGCTAACACTTCCGAGGTAGTGAGTTTGTACGATTGTCTGGTACACGGTACCGACCCCCGCGAAGCGATCATTACGACTGAAACGCCCAATCTTGATCTGTTGCCATCCAATATTGACCTCGTCGGCGCTGAACTGGAAATGGTGGATAAGCCTAACCGCGAATACATTCTGCGCGGTATTGTCGGTGAGTTGAAACAGGATTATGACTATATCTTTATTGACTGCCTGCCTTCACTGGGCCTGATTACAGTCAATGCACTGGTGGCCTGCGATACCGTACTCATTCCGGTACAGTGTGAAATGTTCTCATTTGAAGGACTTTCAAAACTCAAGAATACCATTACGCTGATTCGTCAGAATTTCAACCCAAACCTGCAAGTGGAGGGCCTGTTGATTTCGATGTACGACAGCCGCCTGCGCCTGGCCAACGCCATCGTAGAAGAGGTGCGCAACAGCTCGAATGACTATGTTTTTGAAACCATCATTCACCGCAATTCAAGGGTAGCCGAAGCGCCTATGTCGCACACGCCAGTGGCTTTGTACGATATTAGCAGCAAAGGCGCGACCAACTTTTTTAACCTCGCCGAAGAGTTTTTGAGGAAAAATAATTGATCCCTTTTCTGCAAAACACCCTTTTTCGAGTTTTCAAATTCTTATCAAAGCAAAATACGGTCTGAAAGCATAAAATGGCAAAAACAAAGTTTGACACCGGAGGCATCAAAACACTGTTGGGAAATCCTAAACAGTTGGAAAAAGCCGTTCAGCAGAATCCAATGGAAGTGGTGCGTGAGCTCTCCACGACCGTAGCCATGCTGCCTATCGAACATATCAAAGCCAACGCACATCAACCGCGTACTGCTTTTGATAAAGCGGCTCTGGAGGAGTTGGCGACCAGTATTCGCGCGCACGGTATCATTCAGCCGTTGACGGTCCGCCGTATTCAAGATAAAGAATATCAGATTATTTCGGGTGAAAGGCGTTTCCGCGCCAGTCAGTTGGCTGGCCTGACAGAAGTGCCCGCCTATATCCGCCTTGCCGACGACCAGCAATTGCTGGAAATGGCGCTCATCGAGAACATTCAGCGCGAAGACCTGAATGCGTGGGAAATCGCTACCTCGTACAGCCGCCTCGTGGAAGAATTCAAACTGACCCACGAAAATCTGTCTGAACGCGTCGGTAAACAACGCAGTACGATCACCAACTACCTGCGCCTGCTTCGTTTTGAAGGCGACGCCGACATCAAACGCGGCATTGTAGAAGGCAAAATCAGCATGGGACACGCCCGTGCCCTGGCTGGTGTAGATGATTATGCGCTGCGCAATTCCATCTACCATCAGATCGTGGAGCAAGACCTGTCTGTCCGGGCCGTGGAAATGTTGATTGCCAGCTATCAGGAAGATAAAAAAGGGAAATCCGCCAAGGAAAAACCGGTTATGGCGCCGCAAATCCGCGAGATTCAGGATCGTTTCAGCGCGTTTTTTGGTTCAAAAGTGCAACTCAAACGCGACGACAAAGGCAAAGGTCAGGTGGTTATTACCTTTAAAAACGACCACGAACTCAATGCCCTGCTGGATGTGATCGAACGCGATCAGCCAGTAGCGATGTAACGTTTCCCTGGGAGGGTTCGCAATGCTCCCCTGAATTCAAGACTGAGTAACAAAGAGGCCAGTTCGCCTGTATTCATGCTCGCCTGCGCAGCCAGCAGGTCAACAGGTATTTCAGGATGTTGTCTGACCAAATCGAGAATCCGGGCCTCTGCCGGAGGCAAATCGAAGAGCAATTGTGTCTGTATGGGCTGTTCTTTACCGGATTCAGCCCAGCGCATCAAGGCTGCTACATCAGCGGCATTTTCAATCAGTTTGGCCGAGTTGTTTTTAATGAGCAGGTTGCACCCCGCGCTTTTCAGGTCGTGTACCCGTCCGGGTACGGCCATGAGTTCCCTTTCATATTGAATGGCCAGGTTGGCTGTAATCATTGAGCCGCCGGAGGTAGCCGTTTCAATCACAATCAGGGCGTCACACAACCCGGCGATGATTCTGTTTCGCATCGGGAAATGTTCCCGGTCGGCTTTTACATGAGAAATATATTCGGTCAATAACCCGCCGTTGTTGACCATCTCCGCGGCAATGCCCCGATGTGCGGCAGGATAAATGCTGCCAAGCCCATGCCCTAAGCAGCCGATATTCGGCATGTTTATTTGTACCGCCTTGCGGTGCGCGGTGACATCCACACCGAAAGCCAATCCACTGACGAGGGTTACGTTGTAGGCGGCCAGTTCCTCGACCAGGTCTTCACACACGGCTTTGCCTTGCTCGGAAGGCTGTCGCGTTCCGACCATGCCGATCATTCGCTCGGAAGATAAAAGGTCAATATCCGAGCCTTTGAAGAACAATAGCGTTGGACTATCCGGGCACATTTTCAGGCGCGCCGGATATTTTGAATCGGTAAAAAACAATAGGTGAATGTTGTGCTTTTCCAGAAATGACAATTCGGCTTCTGCTTTGTGCAAAATTTCCGATTGTTGTAGCGCATCGGCTACGATCGGGCCAATGCCCGGAATTTTGAGTAATTCTTTTCTGGAAGCCCGAAAAACAGCCTCGGCACTGCCGCAATAGCGGACCAACTGCCGGGCAGTGACAGCCCCGACCTGGGGCGCTAATGAAAGCGCGATTTGATGAAGCGAACTCATGAAGTGGTTTGACTGCTGCAATGCAGCATTTGAAGTTGAGGCTGCAAATATGAAACAAAATCACGTACAATAAGCATGCAGCATGTCCGATGCGCTAATTTTTTGATTTTATATCACGGTATTTATAAACAGGGAACCCCTGACGAGGTTTTTCATGGTTTTCTGTTTGGGATGCTATAAACAGGGAACCCCTACGGGGTTTTTCATGGTATTCTGTTTGGGATGCTATAAACAGGGAACCCCTACGGGGTTTTTCATGGTATTCTGTTTGGGATGCTATAAACAGGGAACCCCTGACG
>JADZBJ010000246.1 GCA_020852155.1 Saprospiraceae bacterium
CATGATAACGGGTATGTTGCGTGTGCTCCGAGTCCTGGAAGAATAATTGCGTATATGTGCGCTTTCTTACAAAACGAGATAAGAACGTTGATAAAATACTGGCGATGACACTCATAATCAGTAAAAGCCAGGAAGTACCCAACTCACTGAATATATTGGCCAACACAATAAATAAGACATTGATCCCCATCAGGATGAATGTAGCATTCATGTGCGACAAACCGGCATCCAGCAGCAAATGGTGTATATGGTTGCGGTCAGCATAAAATGGCGAATGCCCTTTCATGATGCGATGCGTAAAAACCCGCAACGTGTCGAATAATGGCAGGATCAATACACTGACGGCAATCGCAGGGGCTGAATGAAAAAAGACCTCCTGAGGCGTCGTAGGCAGATAGTTAACCTCAATAAACTTGATGGCCAGTATGGCACAAACTGTTCCTGTCAACAATGAGCCTGTATCGCCCATAAAAATCCTTGCCGGCGTAAAATTATATTTCAAAAATCCGGTTAACGCTCCTGCCAGCGAAAAGCCCAATACCCCAAAGGCCGGATGGCCGGAAGCCACAAACCAGACACCCCAAAAGCCGCCAGCGAGCAGCCCTACGCTACCTGCCAGGCCATTAATTCCGTCAATCAGATTGAATGCGTTAATAATGCCGATTATCGCCAACAGGGAAATTAGAAAAGCAGCAACTTCAGGGAGTTCATAGACATCCAGTACGCCATGTAAACTAACGATCTGAATCTGTGCCTTATAAGCCAGAATAATAGCGACCAGTAATTGACCCATCATCTTGGTCATCGGCCGGATGGGCATCAGATCATCCATCACACCAACCAGAAAAATGATGATGAATGCCGCCAGAATATACTGTAATACACCAAAACTGTTCAAAGGCGTCCACAATACAATGCCACAAACCGTCCCGGCAAATATCCCGATGCCACCCAACGCCGGAGTGGGCAAATCATGCGAACTGCGCTCATTGGGCTTGTCATACAACCGTTTTTCCATAGCCACCCGTATGATGACCGGTATCACAGTGTATGTCAGTACAAATGCAGTAATAAATCCGAGTAATACAGCAAACATTCCCTCCTGAATGGCACGTTGTACATGCCCTTTGCGGCAAAAGTACATCACTGATCTGCCGGATGTTCGTTAGACGGTAAATTCTTTATGGAAACGTTCACAAAACATTCATTTTCAATAGCATTGCATAATGTTACATTTGCATGCAAAATCAGTCCGAAAGGCATGAAACAGATTCCTCATCCATCGTTTTATAGCGCCATTATCTTCGCTTTGCTCATTTTTGCCCAAACAATACTCCCGGCACAAAATGATCGCAGCCAAACGCCGCTTGAAGAACCCGGCGTGAAACCCGTCGGCGCATGGGCCTACGTGGAAATTGCCGGAAAAGACACCACCTATATCATGTCTTTGGCAACAGTCAGAATCACTGACAAATACAACTTCACAAGCAGCGACGAGCAAAAACAATACCTGCGCTATGCTCGCGCAGCTAGAAACGTATATGTCTATGCCCTGCAAGCCGTAGATTTGTATCAAACCATTCAGGAAGAAACAGAAGGCATGGGCCGCTGGAAACGCAAACGACATATCCGTCGCGAACACCACGAACTCAAAGAAGATTTTTCCGAAAAACTCAAAAAACTCTCCAAAACAGAAGGTAAGGTTCTCATCAAAATGATCGAAAGCCAGGTGGACAAACCCTTCTATGACATCGTCCGTGAAACACGCGGCGGCGGTACGGCCTTCTATTGGAATACGATGGGTAAAATGTATGGTTACGACCTTAAAAATGGCTATCACAAAGGCGAAGACCCGCTCCTTGATGCCGTTTTGCTGGATTATGATTTCGGAAGACCCGACTGGTATGGGCCAGGCTGGTAAAATACAACCAACATGACGATACAGGAATTGCTTGATAACGCAGCAACAAAGTATAACCAGCCATATTTCATTGAAAGCGACCCAATCAGTATTCCACACCGTTTCAGTGCATTACAAGACAAAGAAATAACAGGCTTTTGGGCCGCCATGCTGGCTTGGGGCCAACGAAAAACGATTATTCAAAGCGCCAACCGGCTGGTCGAATTGATGGACAACGCGCCCTACGATTTTATCATCAATCATGAGGAGCGCGACCGCGAACGATTTCTGGACTTTAAGCATCGAACATTTCAAGCCACAGATACACTCTGGTTTCTAACGTTTTTTCAGGAATATTATCGAAAAAACACTTCATTGGAAACCGCTTTCAGCCGACACCTGTCGCCTGAAGACACCACGGTGGAAGCCGCATTGCGCGGCTTCCACCGTGATTTTTTTGACCATGAATGGGCGCCCGACCGTACCCGTAAACACATCGCCACCCCCGATCGCGGCTCCAGCTGCAAACGCCTGAATATGTTCCTGCGCTGGATGGTCAGAAAAGACAACGCCGGCGTTGATTTCGGTCTGTGGAATAATATCCGGCCAGATCAATTACTCATTCCCCTCGATGTTCATGTGCAACGCGTCGCCCAAAAACTGGGGCTGCTTCAACGAGAACAAAGCGACTGGCGCGCCGTATTGGAATTAACCGATACGCTACGTCAATTCGACCCCAATGATCCGGTACGCTACGATTTTGCGCTATTTGGAATGGGCGTTATGAGTGGTAAGTGATTAGTGGTAAGTGATAAGTTTTTTTATGTGTAGATGTTGAAAAAACTAACCACTAACCGTTAACCACTTACCACTTACCACTAATCACTCACCACTCACCTACCGATGGCCACAGGCATTTGAGGATCGTAAGTGCCTTTGATGACGGGGCTTTGGCGGTTGCCGGTGTATTCACGAACGCTTTTACTGACAAACTGAAACAACTCCATGATCGTTACCACTCGGTCTTTGTTGGCATCTGCTTCGCCTTTGAGGCCGCGAATCAGGAAGTGACTGAATACGCCCTGACGCAATCCGCTGGATTCCAGGGAGGTTTCTTCTGCTTTGCTGGACATCAGCAGGGCCGTACCCGATACCGATTTAGCGAGTGTTTGATAATACTGCGACAGCACCGGTTCAGGTTCACCGGAGCGCATGGCAATCAGGCTGCCGGAGTGGCAGGCATCAGCCAGACAGAGGCGAAAACGCGCCTTGGTTTTGTTGAATGCCGCAGCGATTTCTTCGTGTGCGATTTTGTTGTTGAAACCATCAAAATCAATGGGCAGGAAAGAGCCATTCAGGCCGTGACCGGAAAAATAGAACAACACCAGGTCATTCGGGCCAGCCATGCCAAACACCTCATCCAGATTACCCAGAATATTTTCGCGGGTGGCTTCCTCATCAATCAGGATGCGCAACTGATCGTCGGGAAGTGCGCCACCTTCCAGGCTTTTCAAAAAAGCATAAAAACGATAGGCATCGTCGTCGGTATAGCGCAATACCGGCATGTGATCGTATGCGGCAACGCCCACCACAACTGCCCAGATTTTACTTTTGGGCAATTCCACGGCCGGCGTAGTATCCACGACTGGCAACTTGGGCGAATCTGTGCTGACAAAAGGCTGGTAATCAGCGGGTTTATCCTTGCCCAAAAATTCTCCTGCACGCCAATATCCGGAAACAAGGGTACCGTCGTGCTGCGTGAGTGTGCCTTTCCCGCCAAAAGCGCCGTCTATCCATTCGCCTTCGTAGTGGTCGCCATTGGCGTAGGTACAGGTACCACTTCCGTGTGGCATATTGTTTTTAAAATCGCCTACGTACTTGGCGGAACCGGCTTTATAGACATAAGTGCCCTTGCCATCTGCACAATCTCCCTGTACGCAGCCAGTTTTTCCGTTGGCGGTCAAGGCATTACCGACAAATTCGCCCTGACGCCATTCGCCCGTTTCTTCCGTGCCATTTTTCAGGATGCGCGTGCCTTGTCCATGCGGATAATTATCCCGAAACGCGCCAACATAGCGGTCGCCATTGGCAAACCAGAATTTGCCCTCGCCCTCAAATTTTCCGTTATTAAACGTACCCTCGTATTTCGAGCCGTCGGGATAAGCAAAAATACCAACCCCTGTTTTACAATCGCCCAGCAGGCATCCCGACTGGATATTGGTACCGTCGTCCACCCGTTCTTCTTTTTTCTGGACGATGTATTCTTCCAGCACCTTACCGCTTTCATCCACGGGTCGCCCTTTTTTCCAAAGGCCGGTACGCTTGGTGCCGTCGGAATAGGTTTTGGTGCCTTTCCCATCCGGGAAACGCTCGCGCCATTCGCCGCTGTATTTGCTGCCATTGGTGTAATAGCACACTCCTACCCCGTTGATTTCTCCATTTTGGAATTCGCCGACGTATCGTGCGCCGGAAGGGTAGATGTAAGTGCCCTTCCCGTTGCGACAATCGCCGGAAACGCACTGTGCGCTGGCGTTGGCAGCCGTAAAAAGAAGGACGAATAGTAGCAGTGAAATCGGGAAAGCCGGTGAGTATCGGCTTATAAAATGGAGAGAAGGCATAGTTGTTCGTGCAAGTGCTTCCTGTTTCGCAACATTCATGTCGAAAGCTGTGACAAGATCGGCCTAATTAACTGGACTGAGGCGGAAATATTGTGCAAGATTTGTGACCTTGTTGCCCAATCAGTCACAAAACGATCCAACATGCACGTTCGGGAGGACAATCACACCTGGCATCTCATCGTGAACCCCAAGGCCGGACGCGGCAAGGTGCAGAAAATCTGGCCCGACATTGAATCGGCGCTGCAAGCCTGCAACATCCCTTATTCAGTCAAATTTACGGAATACGCTGGTCATGCCGTTCGCCTGGTGGATGACATTGTCCTGCGAGGTGGCCGCAATATCATGGGCGTTGGCGGCGACGGCACCAATCACGACATCATCAACGGCATCATGCAGCAAACCTGGGCGCCACCAGCGTCCATTCGCTATACCCTGATGCCCGGTGGCACTGGCAACGACTGGGCGCGGATGTACGAGATTCCGGCTGATCCGCTGGCTCGAATGCGCAAATTGTTGTCTGGCGCTACTGCCTGGCAGGATATTGGCCAAATTGAATATGTAAAAAATGGCGAAACAGGCAGTCGCTATTTTGTCAATGTCGCGGGGCTGGCCTACGACGGATTCATTGGTGAAAAATTATCGAAAAACCCTGTTAAAAACAAGGCTGATTACCTGTTTCGGGTGGCTCAATACCTGTTTGAATACGAACCATCAAAAGCCTTGCTTGAGTTCGACGGGCAATCCGTTGAAAACAGGTTTTACACCATTAATATCGGGCTTTGCAAGTATTCAGCAGGTGGTATGCAGTTGGTACCACAAGCCATCGCCGACGATGGTTTATTTGCGCTGACCTATGCCTTGAGTATGCCCAAACTGGAAGTATTGTTACAAACAGCACGGTTTTACAACGGCAGTCTCTTGCAACACCCGAAAGTGACCGGCGTTCAGGCACGCGAGATTCAGGTCAATCATGCACCCGGTATGCCACCGTTGTTGATCGAAGCCGATGGCGAATACCTGGGGCAAACACCTGTGAAGTTTACGCTTTTTGAAAAGGCGTTACAGGTGGCGTTGTGATCTCAAATATTCAATACTCCATCCTGAACGCGA
The DNA here is from genome assembly GCA_020852155.1 of Saprospiraceae bacterium. GTDB lineage: Bacteria > Bacteroidota > Bacteroidia > Chitinophagales > Saprospiraceae > M3007. The sequence continues at coordinate 5,629 of JADZBJ010000246.1, forward strand.
TTGGCAGGATATATTTAACTTTTACGGGCTTGCCGTTCGAATAACCCGGCTCCCATTTGGGCATTTTGGACACCACGCGTATGCACTCATCCCGAATGGAATTGCAGTAGCCCTTCAAGACTTTTATGTCATGAATACTGCCATCAACATCTACATCAAAACTGACAAGCGCTCTCCCCTGAATACCCAGACCGATTGCCTGACGAGGGTATCTTATCTCTCTTCCTAAAAATGCGAACATCGATTTTTCATGACAGTCTTCATTGTTTTTCATTTTCGGGTGGCAGGGAAACTTGGGAGGCACCTGAATATCCAGAATATCAGATTCTTCACCCGGTGGGTCAGATGCAATTAACTTGCCATGTTCGTAAACCCATTTTCTTTTGATATTGCCAGTCGAGTCATATACTATTCTTTCCCCATGCAGGCTGTCCCGTACAAAGAAAGATTGGCGAATTATCTTTCCGTCCCTGTTATATTCCAATACAGGCCCTTCCAACTTATCCTCCTTATAAATGCTTCTGGACTCCACAAAACCTTCTTCATCGTCGTATATCAGCTGTTCGCCCTCCCGTTTGCCATTGTGTACATACATCTCCCTGTTCTTTTTCCCATTGTCAAAATACAAAACCGCCTTACCTTCCTGATTCGTCAAGTCTGAATCAGTATAGAACTTCCTGGATGTCAGTATTTTATGGTCATAAAAATACTCCTGAACGATATAACGCCCTTCATACAGTTCGACGGTTCTGTTTGGTGAGGATTCAATGATTTTCGAACCTGGCGTCAGGTGAATTTTATAGTATTCAGCCCAGTATTTGTTACTCAAAGGGCTACTTTTTAAGGGCCGGATAGATGTGCAAGATGAAAAGGCTGTCCATAAAAGCAGGAGCAGCATGATTGCGTAGTTAAATGGGCGCATGTTTGGCATGATTGTGATATAAAAGGATTGATTTATGTTGGAATTATCTCGATGCAAATAAAGACAAAGCCGCCGTCAGTTACCCAACAGCGGCTTTGCATTAGAGGTTGTTTAAAATCCTCTCACTGGCTCAAAAAGGCATATTTTGCCGCCATCCTTCCCTTGTTATTCAGGCTGAAATCCCCGCTTCACCCCGAAAAACAAGGATCGGCTATCTCCAAAATCTGCTCTTTTTGAATCCAGCAGTGAAATTTAAACAACCTCTATCTCTCAAATTATTCAATTAATTTTCTCCAACTTCCGCTCCGGCCAGTTCAGCGAATTTCACCACCAGACCATCTTTGCTTTCATTCATGATGGCTTCGAGTGCCGAGCCTTCTGCCGGATTTTCGTTGAGGATAAACTCGGCAAGAGGATCTTCTATGTGTTTCTGGATGGCCCGGTGCAGCGGCCTTGCGCCAAACTGCGGGTCGTAGCCTTTTTCAGCGACAAAGTTTTTGGCCTCGTCTGTGAGCGACAGCGTGAAGTTAAGGGTGCTGAGTCGCTTCATCAAGCCTGCCAATGCATTATCAATGATGCGGAAAATCTGCTCTTTACCCAATGCGTTGAACACCAGTACATCGTCAATACGATTCAGGAATTCAGGTGAGAAGGTGCGTTTCAAGGCGCTTTGAATCACCGCCTTGCTATTTTCCTCTTCTGCTTCCTGACGCGCTTTGGTGGAAAAGCCCACACCCTGACCGAAGTCTTTCAACTGGCGAACGCCAATGTTGGAAGTCATGATGATGAGGGTGTTTTTGAAGTCCACTTTGCGGCCCAGGCCGTCGGTCAACTGACCGTCGTCAAGCACTTGCAACAGGATATTGAACACATCCGGGTGCGCTTTTTCAATTTCATCAAGCAGTACGACAGCGTAAGGTTTGCGGCGCACTTTCTCGGTCAATTGACCGCCTTCTTCGTAACCGACATATCCCGGAGGCGCACCGATCAGGCGGCTCACCGTGAATTTTTCCATGTACTCTGACATGTCAATGCGAATGAGGCTCTCTTCCGTATCAAAAAGGTAACGTGCCAGCGCACGTGCGAGTTCGGTTTTACCAACGCCCGTCGGACCAAGGAAAATGAAGGAACCAACAGGCTTTTTCGGGTCTTTCAGGCCCACGCGATTACGCTGAATGGCTTTGGCGATTTTCCGGACGGCCTCGTCCTGTCCAATGACCATTTTCTGAATGTCGTCGGACATGTTGACAAGTTTTTTGCTCTCTTTTTGTCCGACTTTCTGTACCGGAATACCGGTCATCATGGCCACGACTTCTGCAATATCATCTTCTTCGACCGGGTAGCGGCGCACTTTGCTCTCCTCTTCCCAGGCTGATTTTGAAGATTCCAGTTGACGCACTAAGCGGCTTTCCTGATCGCGCAGGTTGGCAGCGTTTTCGTATTGCTGGTTCCGAACAGCCAGATTTTTCTGTTCCTTGATCTGTTCGATACTTTTTTCCAGTTCTTCGATGGCCTTTGGCACGACGATATTTTTCAAGTGAACGCGGGCGCCCACTTCGTCGAGCACGTCAATGGCTTTGTCTGGCAGGAAACGATCTGTAATATAGCGATCGCTCAGGCGCACACAGGCCTTGATGGCAGCGTCGGAGTATTCCACATTGTGGAATTCCTCGTATTTCGGCTGGATATTTTGAAGGATATGAATGGTTTCCTCCTGAGTTGGCGGCTCGACCATTACTTTTTGGAAACGGCGCTCCAGTGCGCCGTCTTTTTCAATGTACTGACGATACTCGTCAAGCGTGCTGGCGCCGATGCATTGGAGTTCGCCGCGTGCCAGGGCTGGTTTGAAAATATTGGAAGCATCGAGCGAACCCGAAGCGCCGCCAGCGCCGACCATGGTATGGATTTCATCAATAAACAGGATGACGTCGCGGTTTTTTTCCAACTCTGTCATGATGGCCTTGATGCGTTCTTCAAACTGGCCGCGGTATTTCGTACCTGCTACCAATGCAGCGAGGTCGAGCATGACGATGCGCTTGTTGAACAGCGTGCGGCTCACCTTTTTATACATGATACGCAGGGCCAGACCTTCGACGATGGCGGTTTTACCGACACCCGGCTCACCGATCAGGATCGGGTTGTTCTTTTTACGACGGCTAAGGATTTGGCTGACGCGTTCAATTTCTTTTTCACGACCGATGATCGGATCGAGTTTGCCCTCTTCGGCCAGTCGGGTGACGTCGCGGCCAAAGTTATCAAGCACCGGTGTGCGGCTTTTTTCCTGGCGTTTTTGGCCAGATGATGGCGGCTGACTGCTGCGGCGTTGTTCTTCTTCATCACCGTCGAAAGAGCCGTCGGCCTGATCCATGATATCCGGCGTTGCCAGGTCTTGCTCTTCGCTGAGCACGACCAATTCTTTTTTGAAAATTTCGTAATCTACATCATACTCCTGAAGGAGTTTGGTGGCGACGGTATCGCTGTGTTTGAGCAATGACAGCATCAGGTGCTCCGGTTGAACCTCATCGCTTTTCAGCATTTTGGCCTCAACGAAAGTGACCTTCAGGATGCGTTGTGCCTGCGAGGTAACCTGCATCTGGCCAACAAAGAGATTGTCAGCCGGCGGGTAGTTGCTGTATCTGGGAATGGAGCGTTCGAGGCGTTTACGAAGTTCGGCCAAGTCAACCATCAGTGCATCGAGGACGCGCACCGGGAGATTGTCCTGCTCTGCGATAATGCCCAGTAGCAGGTGTTCGGTACCGACATAATCATGTCCGAGGCGGTTTGCTTCCTGGCCGCTGAGGTTAATGATCTGTTTGACCGTAGGGGAAAATTTCTTATTCATCACACGTAAATTTCTGGCAGCAAGTTTAGGCTAATTGGTAGTGGATTTTCAAGGGGCCGGGTACAAATTTAACAAAAAATATAGGGAACTGTTTGTTAAACTACATCCACGACCACTTTACACCCGTTTTCAAACAATTAGAATGCCATAAATAACACCCTGACTTGTTGACAGGGAAGGCCTGGATGCAACAAAGTTTAGCACAGCAAAGGCGGCACTTTCGATTAATTTATTTACATTTGCTGAGTCGAAATCGCTGTTTTTGGGGCGACTTTGAACACCTTTTCCCGGAGTGAAATGCTGACACTGATTTAACTCATCTGAAAAAAAAGTACGCAGGAGTAAAGCATTGGCTACATTTGCCATCCGGAATCAAAACAAAATTCCTGTTCACCACTTTTACACGTTTGATTATCAGGTTTTTATGAAATATCAGATTGACAAACAGGGGCACTTTGCGGTATTGACGCTGAATGAGGACAACCTGAACAGCGTATTGGCCCCTAACCTGAAAAGCGATCTTATCTTCCTGAGTCAGGAGGGTTTGAAAGGGCTTGTGCTGGATCTCTCTAATGTAAAATATGTGGATTCAAGCGGTTTGAGTGCCATTCTGACAGGTTACCGCCTTTGGAAAGACGAGGCTGGCTTTTACATCGCCGGTCAACTGCACCCTATGGTCATTAAATTGATCGAAATTTCAAGGCTTGAGTCTATACTTTCGATCGTTCCGAGCGTAGAGGTTGCCGTTGAGCAACTAAAAAAAGCGGAGGTAGCCTGAATTTTGCTACCTGAATTGATTTGTATATTGTTTTGGGCAGTTCCTGTCTTGCAGGCGCTCCGATTAATATAGTTTTTTCGTTATAATCTCATGGTGCCCCTCCGGTAAGGCTCGCAGTGAGGGGCGTTTTTGACAAGAAGGTTCGCAGTAGCGAACCTTTTTTTGTTGGTATTATACCCTGATTTAAGTGATTTTCAAGGATTCGCAGGCGCGCGTCGTACGAAACCACTTTGGGGGAACTATAAAAACTTGTCTGGCCGGAAAATGCGCCATTTGACACTACCTTAGCGACATGAATTTTCGGATGTTATTTCCATTATTGCGTAAGGAATTTCTGCTGGAGTTTCGCCAGCGATACGCCATCAGCGGAATCGTGCTGTATGTTTTCAGTATGGTTTTCGTGGTCTATATTGCCAGCATCAAAGTGCAGCCACAGGTATGGAATATACTCTTTTGGTTGATTGTACTATTTGCCAGCATCAATGCGGTGGTAAAAAGTTTTGTTCAGGAAAGTGGCGCCCGGCAGATGTACTACTACCAGATTGCCGACCCGGCGATGCTTTTACTGTCTAAAATCGTGTATAACACGGTACTATTACTCGCCCTCAGCCTGCTGGCTTTCGGCGCATATTCGGTAGTGGCTGGCAATCCGGTCAAAGACATGGGTTTGTTTATGTTGGTGTTGCTACTGGGCAGTGTTGGATTCGGCATTTCATTCACTTTTATTGCCTCTATTTCTGCCAAGGCCAACAACTCGGCTACTCTAATGGCTATTCTGAGTTTTCCGGTCATCTTACCTGTTTTATTGACATTAGTCAGGCTTTCAGCCATTGCCCTGCGGCTGATTCAGGACACCAGTTACCAACGGGACATCATCAACCTGTTAGCGATTGATGTGATTTTGCTGACACTGGGCTTTGTATTGTTTCCATACATTTGGCGAGATTGACGCCTTACCATATAAACAATGAAATACGACTTACTGGCTGAATTGCTGCCGCACCTGGATCGTTACGAAAATGCCTTCCCTAAAACAAAGGGTTTACAGCATTTTGCTGTCTGGCTGGCCCGCGAACTGGCAGATGAAAATACTGTGCGCCAATCGGAGGAAACTGACGACCTGAATGCGCGGATAAGCGAATTACTGATGTTTGTAGGTCGTTACCTGAAAACCTATGCCCGCAAAGCGCTGGAAGATACCCCCTTGGCCACTATGGATGATTTTGCCTACCTGATTGAAGTGGAGAAAAACGGCCCTTTGTCGAAAATGGACATCATTCAACGACATCGCCATGAAAAACCATCCGGTATGGAAATCATCAAGCGCCTGACAGATGCCGGGCTGCTGCAACAAACGCCCGACCCGGGCGACCGGCGAAGTGTATTGATGCACGTGACGGATGCAGGCAAAACCACGATAGTCGCCACCGCAGAGCGCATGAAACGCGTGTCGCGCCTCGGTATGGGGCAACTCAGCAATGCCGAAAAAATGCTGCTTTTACAACTGCTGGACAAACTGGAGGACTTTCACCACCTTGTCCAGGCCAAAACCAGGGGCGGCGATCTGGCATCTTTACTGCGCGACGCCAAGTAGGCTCCTTACATTCTCTTTTGATGCGCGCGTTGAATAGCGCCTTCCAGCACAGCCAGGCCTTCTTTCAGTTGATCTTCTGTCATAACGACAGGAGGCAACAGGCGAATGCAATTTGAGTACAATCCGGCCCTGATGAGCAACAGGCCACCGGCAACGGCATCTTTAATAATTTCGAGGGTTAAATCAGGATCGGGCGTTTTCGTTTTTTTATCCTTGACGAATTCGACGACTTGCATGGTACCCAGTCCCCTGGCGTCGCCGATAAGCGCATAGCGCTCTTTCCAGTCGGCCAGTGTGTTGTCCATGATGGCCTGCATACGATCTGATTGCGCCTTGAAAGCATCACTGGTCAGGATTTTCAATGCTTCGATGGCTGCGACACAAGCCACGGGCGAACCGCCATAGGTGCCCCCTACCCCACCGAGGTGCGGCGCGTCCATGATGTCAGCCTTGCCCGTAACAGCAGCAATCGGCATTCCGGCGCCGAGGCTTTTGGCCATGACCATAATATCGGGCGCTACGCCAGCATGTTCGCAGGCAAACATTTTTCCGGTACGCATCATGCCGCACTGTATTTCATCAAAAATCAGCACGATACCGTGTTTGTCGGCTACATCCCTTAGTTTTTTCAAAAATCTGGCGGGAATCGGAATAAACCCGCCTTCGCCCAAAACCGGCTCGATGAGAATGGCTGCTACGGCCGATGGATCTATCTGTGATATCAGGGCAGCATCCAATTTGGAGATACAGTAATCCAGGTAATCCTCTTCGGTCATGCCTTCCGGCGTACGATACAGGTTAGGCGCGAGCAAACGATAAATATCGCTTACCATCGAGCCATATCCTTTTTTAAACAAGCCATATTTACTGGTCAGGCTCATGGTCAGTAATGTACGGCCGTGATAAGCGCCTTCAAAAACAATCACTCCAGGCCTTCCTGTAGCGTATTTGGCGATGTTAACTGCATTTTCAACAGCCTCCGATCCAGAATTACAGAGTAATGTTTTTTTCGGAAAATCGCCCGGCGTCAGCGCATTCAAGCGTTCGCAAAGTTCGATGGGCGCTTCAAACGTCGCCACAATCTGGCACGCATGTATGAACCGGTCGAGTTGCTCCTTCATTGCTTCCACGACGGTTTCGGGCGAGTGCCCGACGTTGATCATGCCAATGCCCCCGGCAAAATCCAGCAGGGTATTGCCGTCAATATCTTCCACTACCGCACCACGGGCGGCATGTACAACAACTTCAGTGCTCTTGGCGGCTCCTGCAGGCAATGCCGCAGCGCGGCGGGCCAATATTGCCTGACTTTTGGGACCAGGAATGGGCGTATTGATGCGAATGGTGGTCATAAAGGTTGAAGTGTTGAAGGTTGAAGTGGTTGAAAGTTGAAGAGTTGAAGGGGTTGAAGGTTGAAGGGGTGAAAATGCCGGAGAAACCTTTTGTCTTTTGCCGTCGGGTTGGAAGTTACAGTGTTTTCAGGAAATGGTAACCTTTTCGAACAAAGCCTTCCCTTTCATAAAAACGATGTGCGCTTTCATTTTCCAGATAAGCATCCAGCATGATGGTCTGGCATTTTTCGTTCAGGGCTATTTGAAGCACAAAGTCTGATAACTGCTTGCCTAATCCTGATGAACGGTGCGTTTCGGCCACGACGACATTGTCCATTTCGAGGTAACGGCCACTATAAAATTTGGTTGTAACCCAGATGCCCGACATGGCCACCGGTGTACCGGATTCATCTTCCATCACGACCATTCGATAGCCATGCGCAATCATATCATCCAGATAATCAATGTATTGCGCCGCTGTTATCCTGGAATTCAGTTGACTTAATAATGGATATAAAGGCAACATTTCAGTTTTGGTGGTTAACACCCTGTATGTGTACATTTTTACTGAAAAAGGCAGTTAGACAAGCGACGGCGTAAATGTCCAGAACTGCGCGCTATTTTCAAACTGAAAGTGGCTCAAACTCTTTCATACTGTGTCACTTGTATGAAAAGCACCGCCCTGCCCGCGAGTACGCGGGCAGGGCGGCCGTTTATTCCTTCATTATTTCTGAGTCGAGGTATTGGTGATTTGAGTATTTGTGTAACTGGGGATTTGGTTATTTGGCTATTTGGTTAAAAAAATGGGGACTCGGTTAATTTAATAACCGAATCCCCAGTATCCACATTTAACCAGTTAACCAAATAACCGATTCAACAGTTAACCAATTTTACTTGGTTTGAATCATCTTCTTCGTCGCCGAATCTGTTTCGGTTTCGAGTGTGTAGTACAGAATACCTGAGTTACCTACCGCTGCGCGGTCAACCCAGATTGAGTTCTGACCCTTCGCATAAGCACCTGATTGTTCCCATACTACGCGGCCTGATGCGTCAAATACGCGCAGCGTCGCTGTAGTTGCC
>JADZBJ010000247.1 GCA_020852155.1 Saprospiraceae bacterium
AATGTCTATTTTCGGAATACCCGCCGGCATAGGAGGAATGCCGCGCAGGATGAACTCGCCCAGTTGGCGGTTATGCGCCACCAGATCGCGTTCGCCTTGATAGACGCTCACTTTGAGGTTTTTCTGTCCGTCAACGCTGGTCGTGTACTGGCGACCGGCGCGGGTGGGTATTTTGGAGTTGCGCGGAATGATGACATCCATCAAGCCGCCGACGGTTTCGATACCTAATGATAAAGGTGTGACATCGAGCAACAGGACATCTTGTTGGTTGCCGGCCAACACGTCGGCTTGAATGGCCGCGCCCAGGGCAACGACTTCGTCGGGGTTGAGTTGGTCGTACACTGGCCGACCGAATAATGCACTGACGGCCTTTTTCACCAGGGGTACGCGTGTAGAGCCGCCGACCATGACGACTTTCTCAATATCGGCGGGCGTCAGTCCGGCATCTGTCAGGGCGCGCTGGCAACAATCGAGGGTGCGTTGCACCAAGGGCTGAATCAGTGTTTCAAACTGGTCGCGCGTGATGTGTAGCGATGAACCATTCCACGAAGTCTCAAAATGATCGCTTTCAGACAAGGCTTTTTTCGCAGATTCAGCCGTCAGGCGCAGTTCCTGTGTCAGGGCGGCATTCGACTGCAACCAGTCGGTGGTCAGGCCGTTTTGTTGCATCCAGTATTCCATGATGGCCCGGTCGAGGTCGTCGCCGCCGAGGTAGGTATCGCCGTTGGTGGATAGCACTTCGTAAACGCCGCTTTCGATGCGCAGGATTGAAACGTCGAAAGTACCGCCGCCGAGGTCGTACACTGCAATGGCGCCGCTTTGAGTGGCCGTTGCGCTTTCAGGGTCATAGGCCAGCGAAGCCGCGGTCGGTTCGTTGATGATGCGCAGCACATCCAGCCCGGCGAGTTTGCCGGCGTCGCGGGTGGCCTGGCGCTGGTTGTCGTTGAAATAGGCCGGGACAGTGATGACGGCTTTGGTTACGCTGGCGTTCAGTTCGGCTTCGACGCGGCTTTTCAGTTCGCGCAGGATGAGCGCGCTAAGTTCGACCGGCGTATAAAAGCGGTCTTTCACCCTGATTTTCACCAGTGCGTCCGGGTCGTCGTCAATGATCTGGTAGCCAAACCAGTTTTGGTGGTCGGCGATATCGCGGAAGGATTTGCCCATCAGCCTTTTTACCGAAAAAATCGTGTTAGCCGGGTCGGTTATCATGTGCTTTTTGGCCTCGTCGCCGATCAGCACAGATCCATCGGTGGCAAAGTGAATGACCGAAGGGACGAGCGTGTTTTTGCCGTCAGGCCCTTTGACGCATTGTGGTTGTCCGTCGCGCATGTAAGCGACCAGGCTATTGGTGGTGCCGAGGTCAATGCCCACGATGATGTCCTGAGGGCGTTCGAGCGAACCGTCTTTGAGGTTAATGGATATAATTGCCATGTATAGATGTATAGGGAACGGGCCAAGTGCGAGGCCTTGTTTAATGGTCGGCAAAAGTAGCGCAGCCAATGGTTTTCAAAACACCTTAATTAGAATAGAGTTGTCGGTATTCTCTCCGATGCATACGATTATTGTAAAATCGCAGCCTCCACCATGCTCGCGAGCAAATTCATAGCAGGTACGAATTCTATTGATACAAATATTTACATTTGTGCGTTGGCTGCAGACGCTAACCAGTATGTGGCAGCGACAATATCGGATTATGGCCTCGAGTAATGAACTACCCTACACCTTTGCTTTTTTGGAAACTGCGACCGAAGTGTTGCGCGCTATAGCGCATCCGCATCGGTTGCTGATCGTGGAGATGCTCTATCAGCAAAAATCCATGAATGTCACTGAAATCTACGAGCGCCTGGGCATCGAACAGGCTGTGGCCAGCCACCACCTGCGTATTCTGAAAGATCGTGGCGTGGTGAATGTGCGCCGCGATGGCAAAAACAGCTACTATGCCTTGACCCATGATGCCTATTATGACATTTTGAATGTATTAAACCAGGTTGTGGAATAGCATTTGGAATATTATTTCCCCAAAACCCCTTTCTCTTGTCTTTTTCCAAATTTAATTGGGTCAATTTCCACCTGCGGAAATTGACCCAATTTTTTTTCCCCCATTCGGGCAAGAGCGACCAAACACAAGCATAATATTCCGAAATCAAACACCAAAAAAACGCCATACAGAATATTATATAAGTTATTGACAAAATTCAGGTTTTTAAAAATTTTTTTTCAGGTTTTTTAAAAAATTTTCTCCTGAAAAGAAACAACAAATATAGATACCTATATACTTTTGTTCGAGCAAGTCACAATGACGACGCAAACGAATTTCACATCATTTTTAAACATTTACCAACACACTTATGGAGAATTCATCTACAAGCGAAATTCTGGAATCCAGAAGTTTGATGAAGGTGATCATGGCCTCGTCGGTCGGTACGCTTATTGAGTGGTACGACTTTTATATTTACGGCGCCATGTCGGTCATTATCGCCAAACAATTCTTCCCGCAAGACAATCCGACAGCAGCATTTATGGCGGCGTTGGCCACCTTTGCAGCCGGCTTTGTCGTGCGTCCTTTCGGCGCGCTGGTTTTTGGTCGCATTGGCGACATTATTGGTCGCAAGTACACCTTTTTATTGACGCTGCTGCTCATGGGCGGCTCCACGTTTGCGATCGGTTTGATACCGGGATACGCGCAGATAGGTATATGGGCGCCGATATCCATTTTGGCCTTGCGTTTTATCCAGGGTTTGGCTTTGGGCGGCGAGTATGGCGGTGCGGCGACGTATGTAGCCGAGCACTCGCCTGCGCACAAACGCGGTTATTACACAGCCTATATTCAAACGACAGCCACGCTGGGCTTCTTCCTGTCGTTGGGCGTCATTTTGTTAACACGCCGTTCGGTAGGCGTCGATGCTTTCAATGATTGGGGCTGGCGCGTACCGTTTATCGTTTCTATTTTCCTGATTGCAGTATCGGTGTACATCCGTATGCGCATGGCAGAATCGCCCTTGTTTGCGAAGATCAAGAAAGAAGGAAAAATCTCTACTAATCCGCTTAAAGAGTCATTCACGCACAAGGCCAACCTGAAAATGGTATTGCTGGCGCTGTTCGGTGCTGTTATGGGTCAGGGCGTTGTCTGGTACACGGGTCAGTTTTATGCGCAAACGTTCATCGAAAGAACGATGTCCATTGAGTTTGAGCAAGTTCGTTATATCCTTTGTATCGCCATTTTGCTGGTTACGCCGCTCTTCCTGGTGTTTGGTTCATGGTCTGACAAGATCGGCCGCAAGGCTATCATGATGGCGGGTATGTTGTTGGCCATCCTGACTTACTTCCCGATTTACAAAGCCATGTACAAGCAGGCTGATCCGAAAGCGAAGACCATCGTTGCGGAAAAGAGCAGCACAGGTAGCGCTATCTCAGTCAATGCAGCAGGCGACTCGATCACAACGACCACAACGGTCAATGCCTTTACGGATGGTTCGACACTGAAAATCGTCAAGAAAGAAACCAAACTGGCCGACCGCACCAAGCCTGCTCCGAAAGCAGAAACGACCAAAACCTTCTGGCTTTCTTCCAGCGGTTTCTGGATGATTACTTTCCTGATTTTCATACAGATTGTCTATGTTACGATGGTTTATGGCCCGATTGCGGCCTTCCTGGTAGAGTTGTTCCCGACGCGTATCCGCTACACGTCCATGTCGCTGCCTTACCACATTGGTAACGGTATCTTCGGTGGTCTGACGCCGTTTATCGCAACTCGTCTGTTCGACGCCAGCAAAACGACCGATAATCCGGGAGGCGACCCTTACATTGGTTTGTGGTATCCGATTCTGATTGCAGCCGTTTGCTTCGTGATTGGTATGTTCTATATGCCAAGCGAAATTGACGAAAACGTCAACGATTAGGAAATATGCGGCAGCGCATACGAAGGTAAAACATCAACAATTTCAACAATCATCGTAAAAACCCGGGTTCAAGACAAAAGGTAGAGGGTAAAAGATATCAACACCTTTCACCCTCAGCCTTTCGCCCTGCACCAGCGTTTTTACCACCATCATCAATTTAGATATGAATTCGATTAAACGTTTGGCTGGATTTATCTGGATATTTCTGGGTGTAGCAGCCATTTATATGCTGGTACACCGTGCCGGCCTCGAAATAGGCGAAGCCGTAGCCGGCAAACGCCCACTCGTGGACACCAAGATGTTCTGGTACATCATTGTTCCGATTTTCTCGCCGATTATGCTGGGCCTTTGCCTGTTTGGCTGGTACGCATGGAAAGGCGAATACGATAAAATAGAACGGTAGAAATACCGACATCGAATCCTGCTTCAGTTATTTCGTTTTCGGGCAGTCGGGCCTGTTGGTGAATTGCCTGGCTGCCCGTTTTTCTCTAACATCTATTCAGGCGTTGTACACAGTCTGTCCGGAGGCATTGCGCCGTTTCGGCCGGGCGAAGTCATGCCTGTCACCACACTTTTTCAATTCAATATGAAGCACCGTTTTCTACTTTTATGGGCATTTGTTTGGGCTGCTATCTCTGCTATGGCACAGCCCACCACAACCACTCCGGCGCCTGCAACGCCACCACCTCCACCCAAACCGACTGCTGACCACAGCTACAAGCCCTTGACGTTGAAACTCAACGACGACGGTTCGAAGTTCGTACGTTTTATCATCTGGCATCAAATGTGGGCCACTGCCACACAAAACAATCCTGACACACGCAACAATACAGGTCAATTGATTGATGGCTCTGACGGCTCTGAAGGCGCATGGAGCACTGACATTGCTGTACGCCGCTCTCGTTTCCTGGCTTATGCGCAAATTTCTCCGCGCGCCATGATCCTGACGCACTGGGGTATCAACAACCAGAGTTTCATCAATGGCGGCGCCAGTGCCGTTGGTTTTGCCGGTACAGCCGGGTCAGGCGCCAGTAACGGCGGCAAACGCCCGCAACTGTACATGCACGATTTGTGGACAGAGTATCAGGTTTTGAAAGACAAATTGTACGTGGGTGCAGGCTTGCACTACTGGAATGGCGTTTCTCGCCTGACCAGCAACTCCACGCTGAATTTCATGACGCTCGACGCTCCGATCTTTAACTGGACAAACATTGAAGCCACTGACCAGTTTGCACGCCAACTTGGTTTCTATGCAAAAGGTCAGTTAGGCCGCCTGGATTACCGCGTAGCCTTGAACAAGCCTTTCTCTTTCGGTACAGCACCAGCCGCAGTTACCAAAAATGGCGTAGCCGTGAATGTTCTGAACGAAAACTGGGCATCAGCCGGTTATGCCAACTGGATGTTCTGGGACAAGGAAAGCAACAAACTGCCGTTCTATGTAGGTTCGTACCTCGGTTCAAAGAAAATTCTGAATGTTGGTGTGGGTTGGTATAACCACGGCGGCGCTTCGCTCTACAAAACAGCTGACGGCCGCGACTCAACCTATCAGGCACAACGCGCCATTGGCGCCGACGTTTTCATGGAAATGCCGATCAACAAAGCCAAAGGTTCAGCCCTTAGCGTTCTGGCGACTTACTACAACCTCGATTACGGCACCAATTACCTGCGTAACCTCGGTATCCTGAACCTGCATGGTACTGCTACAGGTACAACCAACAGCTTCGCTGGCGGCGGTAACGCGCAACCAACCATCGGTACAGGCAGCATTTTCTATGTACAGGCAGGCTACTTACTGCCAAAACTGAGAAATGGTCAGGCATTCATGCCTTATGTGACGGTTACGAACAAAAACTTCGAACGCCTGGCAGATCCTTCTACACAATATGGCTTGGGTCTGAACTACTTCATCACTGGCCACAATGCCGAGATTACGCTCGAATATCAAACGCGTCCGGTGTATAAATTGAATACCACGAACAACGCGATTGAACGTACAGAATATCGCGGAGAACTCATCCTGCAAACGCATATCTTCATCTAGTCTTTTGACTATACGGAACTGATTCGACCCGAGTCCCGCGCGCGGGGCTCGGGTCGAGCAGTGTAAGCCTTTTATCATGCCCGAACGTCGCAGAAGCAAACTAATCATCACATTTGTTTTGTTTCTCTTACTCTTGAATTTTCCGATATTTTCCATCGTGGACAAGCAGGAAATACTGTTTGGGTTTCCAAAATTGTATTTCTATTTATTTTTTGTGTGGTTTTTGATGATTGCTGCCATTGCTTTTATTGTTTTGCGGCAGCAAAAATGAACTTGAATGGCCTTAAGCCTGATAATTGTCTGTTCGCTGGCGTACATATCGCTGTTGTTTCTGATTGCCTGGCGCGTTGACAAGCGCGCGACGCACGGAAGCAGCCTGGTTTCCAACCCGTATGTGTATGCCCTGTCGTTGGCGGTGTATTGCACGGCCTGGACATTTTTTGGTTCTGTTGGTCGCGCGACAACCGGAGGTTTGAGTTTCCTGGCAATTTATATCGGCCCGACGCTCTTCGCTCCGCTGTGGTACATCATGATGCGCAAGATGATTTTAATTTCAAAAAATCAGCGCATTACAAGTATTGCCGACTTTATTTCGGCGCGATACGGGAAAAACGCCACGCTGGCGGTACTGGTTACCTTAATCGCCGTGTTAGGCATCGTGCCCTACATTTCGATTCAGATCAAGGCCGTGGTATTCGGCATTAATACGCTCACGCATTTTGGCGAACAAATCCCGCCGCCTTCCCAGTTTTTCTGGGCCGACGCGGGTTTTTGGGTAACGGTTGCCATGGCGTTGTTTACGGTGGTTTTCGGCACCCGGAAACTCGACCCGAACGAGCGTCACGAAGGGCTGGTAGCGGCGATAGCCTTTGAGAGTATTATCAAACTGGCGGCCTTTATCACTGTCGGCGTTTATGTGACCTACGGCATTTATAACGGCTTCGACGACCTCTTTCAAAAAGCCTTACAGCATGCGGATACTGCCCGGCTTTTTTCATTCAAAGAATTGGGCGTCAACGCTTTTTCGTGGAATACGCTGTGTTTATTGTCTTTGTTGGCCGTAATTCTGCTCCCTCGACAATTTCACATCGCTGTTGTGGAAAACACCACGCCCAGGCATATACCCAAAGCCATGTGGGTTTTCCCGCTGTACTTGTTGCTCATTAACATCTTTGTATTTCCGGTGGCCCTGGCAGGTAAAATGCTGTTTGCGAACAGTATTAACCCTGACACCTATGTGTTGAGTTTGCCCATGTCGCAAGGCGCTAACTGGCTGGCATTGATCGTCTTTATCGGCGGTTTTTCGGCAGCAACGAGCATGATCGTTGTCGAAGCGACAGCCTTGAGCATCATGTTCAGCAACCACGTTGTTGTGCCATTGCTCATCAAGTCAAAACGATTTGGAACAGACAATGCCATTGTAGATGGCGCTTCCCGCCTGTTGGATATCAGAAGGGTCTGTATTCTGCTCATGTTGTTTCTGGCTTATCTGTATCAAAAATCGGTAGGCAACACCTACGATCTGGTATCGGTGGGACTGATTTCATTCACGGCGGTTGCGCAACTGGCGCCAGCCATGATCGGAGGATTGTACTGGAAACACGCCACACGACAGGGCGCTATGGCGGGAATGGTGGCTGGATTTGTGGTCTGGGCATTTTGTCTGCCGTTGCCCAGTATGGCGCAGGCCGGCATAATACCCAACGCTTTTATCCATGAAGGACTTTGGGGTATTGCCTGGCTGAAACCGTACGCCTTGTTTGGCTTGACCGGCCTCGACCCTATCACGCACGCTGCATTTTGGAGTTTGCTGATTAATAGCTGGCTGTATTCTATTGTTTCGGTGAATACGCAGCCCTCAACCCTCGACCTGACGCAGGCGGATTTGTTCGTGAATATTCACAAATACATCGAAGGTCAGGACGCAGAATTGTTCAAACGCGAAGCAAAAATGAGCGATCTGGAAGCCATGCTCCATCGCTATCTCGGTGAAACCCGTACAACCTCCATTTTCGAGGAGTACGATATCGCCAATAAAAGTTCTTTGAAAGATCAGAAAATCGCACAAGCCGATTTTGTCAACTTTGCAGAAACACACCTGGCGGGCGCCATCGGCGCAGCATCAGCACGTCTGGTCATGAATAGTGTGGTGAAAGAAGAGGCCATATCGCTGGATGAAATCATGCGCGTACTGGATCAAACCCGCGAAGCGGTAGAACACGGCAAAGTCATGGAAGTGAAAAATGCCGAACTCAGGACGCTGGCCGCTCAATTAACCACGGCCAACGAGCAATTGAAAAACCTGGATCGCCTCAAAGCGGATTTCATCACCACCGTAACCCACGAACTGCGCACACCGGTCACCAGCATTCGTTCGCTTTCCAAGATTATTCTGGATTATGCCGACGAACTGAGTCCGCAGCAACGAAATGATTATCTGCGCATTCTGGTCAGTGAAAGCGAACGCATCAGCAGGCTGATCAATCAAGTGCTTGACCTGGAAAAAATCCAGAGCGCCGAGGCAAAAATGCAACATGAAAATGTGGATATGGCGCGCTTGCTGCGCGACGCCACAGCCGGTATGGCTCAATTATTTGCGGAGCGAGGCATTCAGATTTTGATGAAAATTCAGGATAACCAGCAATATCTTGTACACGGAGATCGCGACCGACTCATGCAGGTTTTGGTGAATTTGCTATCGAATGCCCAAAAATTTTGCCCTTCCGAAAATGGCTTGGTCATCACTACCCTTCAACGGCAAAACGGCATCGTTTCCTTGCAGGTAAAAGACAATGGCCCCGGCATTTCGCCCGCTGCGCAAACGATGATATTTGAAAAATTCACACAACTTCACAGCCCGGAAACAGGCAAGCCCAAAGGCACCGGACTGGGGTTATTCATCACTAAAAATATCATTGAACAACACGGCGGAAGCATCAGGGTTGAAAGCAAGGAAGGGAAAGGCGCTAATTTTGAAGTGCGCCTTCCGGCCGAAAAAGACGATGTATCTTGAATTGTTTGATATATTGTCAACCCAAAGTGGTTTTGAACAACTCGCGTCTGTAAATCATTGAAAATCAGG
>JADZBJ010000248.1 GCA_020852155.1 Saprospiraceae bacterium
ATCCGTTAGCCCACGCATTCGTGGCGGCTTCCCACCCATAACTATATAAGGAAGTGAGGTTCCCGTTAGCATTGTACACCAACTCATACTTATAGCTAGGTGTTTCGACGTCGTTCAAATATTCGTATTCGATTTTGGTTACTGTTGTGTTGTTGGGGACATATTGGAAAGTCTCTTTATAAACCTTTATCCAAACGTCGCCATCCCAGGCTGATCCTGTGTATGAAATGTTTCGCCCGGCATCATCGTAGGTAAATTCAGATTTTGAAGAGGGCGCCCATTGTCCACCGGTTATTTCATCCAGGATAAAACCTGTTAGCAGGTATTTCAATGCTTCCTGATTCAGTTGGGCCAGTTTTGATGCCTTATTTTGAGGGTTTGAAGTCGTATAGGCGTGCAGGAGGCTTTTGTTTGACTCAAACGATTTGGTTTTTGATAAATAACTGCCATGTGCCGGGGCTGAAGGGTTTCGCTGTGCTGACAGGGTAAAAGAGATCAGGAGCAGCAAAAAACAGTAAGAATGTTTCATGAATAGCAATAGGTTGAGGGTGAAGATTCTAAAAGGTTGTTGAAGAACAGTTGCCAACTTAATACAGGCCCGATCACCTGAAAAACTGGCAACCTGACCAGTATATTACAGGTAAAGTTAGTGCAAAAAATACTATTGTCTCAAACCTGCGATATTTGAAGCGGAGATGATCAATGCAGCTTTTCCCGCTGGAAACACCCGATTTTGAACAAACTAACTGATGTAGGCGTGTTTTATTGAATTTTGTCCCTGTCAAGTTGGCGTGCTGTTTACGCAAGACATAACATGATACATTATTTTCTGGAAACGCGTTTCTCATTTTGAGTATGTGCGACGAATCCCACTCTTTTTTGTCGTCATTTGACTTTTACCCTTTCTAAAAAATGCAAAGTATCAGGAGAATACTGATTTTTACGCCACCAACTAATGCTGCTTTCTATAAAGATGATTAAAAACTACGCTCTGCTTGGCCTTTTACTGGCCTTTTCCTTGCCCATGATGGCACAACAACCTGCTGATAACTGGTGCGGCACGCGCGGCAAATCAGAGTGGTTGAAAAATTACCAGCGCAACCGGAAGTTTGGCGCCCTGCCTGAAAGCGGCGGCGATACAGCCTGGCTTTATGTGCCGGTTACGATTCAGATCGTAGGTAATAACAACGGCACCAACTATCACCCTGCCGACCAGGCCATTCGCGCCATCTGCGAAATGAATGCTCAGTATGAGCCAGCCCGCATCCGTTTTTACCTGTACCCGGAAGATGGCATTCGCTACCTCCCCAACAGCGACTGGTATAACCACGACTGGGACGGTGGCGCAGAACTCATTCAGGAAAATAAAATTCCAGGCCGCCTCAATGCCTTTATTGTTGGCGATCCGGCTGGAAACTGCGGCTATTCATGGTACGACGCCATCGTATTGGGCCGTAGTTGTTCCGCCTCCGGCAATACAACATGGGCGCACGAAGCAGGTCACCACCTGTCGCTTCCGCACCCTTTCTATGGCTGGGAAGGCCACACCTGGAATTATAGCGAACCCGCACCTTTGGACTGGGATGGCTATCAAATCGAAAAAAAGGACGGCTCCAACTGTTACGATTCCGCAGACGGTTTCTGTGATACCGAACCGGATTACCTCAACTTCCGCTGGCCATGTAACGATCAAGGCCGTAGCCAGCAACTTCAGCACGACCCCAACGACGTTCCTTTCCGTTCGGATGCGACCCTTTTCATGGGCTATGCCAGCGACGCTTGCGCCGGCCGTTTCACCCCGGAGCAAATTGCCGCCATGCGTGAAAACCTGCGCACAGAACACTCCGACTACCTGATTTTGTCCGAGCCTCCGGCACTCGAAATCCCGGATGACGAAGTAGTAAATCTGGTTAGCCCGATTGACTCCGCCATCACGCAATACAACAACATCAACCTTCGCTGGAATACCGTTCCGAATGCCAGATATTATACCGTTGAAATCGGTATGAATCCGGAGTTTTTCCCGCGCCTGTACTATAAAACTTTCATTGGCGATACCACTGCTCACGTCTCTTCAGGTATCCTCAACAACAGGGTTTTGTACTGGAAAGTCCGCGCTTTCGGCGATTGGGATGTGTGCCAGCCTAACGACAATCTTCAGTTGGGTACTTTCACCACGCGCAACCTGACTTCTACCAACGATCTGGCATCAGCCGTGTCTATTGAACTCCAGCCCAATCCGGTATTGCCAGGCGTCGAGAGCAAACTCCTGATCCAAAGCGACCGCAGCATGGATATGCTCATGAGCATCACAGACGCATCAGGCCGTATCTGCTATCGCCAGGAAGTACGTATTTCAGAAGGCGAAAATGCCCTGGATGTGCCCTCAGAAACACTTTCAGCAGGCTTTTACCTGATTACATTGCAAAATCCTCAAGGGATTTTAAATAAACGTTTGGTGGTTTGTAACTAACTGCTGTAAGTTTGCAGCAGAAAAGAACGCACCGACGCGACCCAACCAAACAAGCGATATTGATTATGGCGATCTTGATAACTGACGAGTGTATTAATTGTGGCGCCTGCGAACCTGAATGCCCCAATCACGCAATTTATGAGGGCGGTGTAGAATGGGCTATTTCCGATGGTAATACTGTAAAAGGTTCATACCAACTGGAAGATGGTACAATGGTGGATGCAGCAAAAAAAAATTCGCCCGTTTCAAATGAGTACTACTATATTGTGCCCGATAAATGCACTGAATGCGTAGGATTTCACGAGGAGCCACAATGTGCAGCCGTTTGTCCCGTTGATTGTTGCGTTCCTGACCCCGAACGAGTCGAATCCGATGAGATTCTCCTAGAAAGAAAAGCGCGATTGCACCTCTAATAAAGGCTTCCGCTAAAAGATATGTTTTCATGGTTCTAATGATTGCCTGCTGCCGAAACTGGTGGTGGGCAATTTTTTTATGAAAAATTTGTAAAAACTTAGCCCCAGCGGGGGCGTAACGTCGGTCACGCGTAACCGACGTTACGGTGCTACGCACCTCGGTATTTTTACATTTTTCAGGCTACCGACGTTACGGCCCCGCTGGGGCTAAGTTTTTACGAAAACTTGTAAAAAACCACCGTCCACCTTCCACCCTTAACCCTTCCCATGATTTACGAATTCAACGGTTTTCGGCCAATTATCCACCCAACAGCATTTGTACATCCGCAAGCCGCCGTTACCGGAAATGTCAGTATCGGTCGTGACGTGTATATCGGCCCCGGAGCAGCCATTCGCGGCGATTGGGGCGAAATTGTCATTGAAAACGGCTGTAATGTGCAGGAAAACTGCACGATACACATGTTTCCTGGCGTCACAGTTCGCCTGCACGAAGGCGCACATATCGGGCATGGCGCCGTTGTGCATGGTGCGACGATAGGCCCAAACAGCCTTATCGGCATGAACAGCGTTATCATGGATGAGGTGGAAATTGGCGAGGAATGCATCATCGGAGCCTTGTGTTTTTTGAAAAGCGGTGAAAAAATTCCCCGTCGCAGCTTAGTTGTTGGAAACCCCGGAAAAATCATCCGCGAAGTCAGCGACGATATGATCGCCTGGAAAACCGATGGCACAAAACTCTATCAGCAACTCCCGGCCAACCTGTACGCTTCCCTGCGCCCCTGCGAACCCTACGCCGAACGCCCCGCTGATTACCCCCGAATGACCGAAGCGGATTACGGTATCTGGAAAAAGGGATGACTCTCTGTTGGTGATTTGAGGAGTTGGTTATTTGCCCAAAAAGAAAAAGTTGTCATCCTGAACAAAGTGAAGGATCTGGTCAAACAGTCGAGGACATTTCCCCTTCGCGGGCAGCAGTTCCTTCGCTGGCGCTCAGGATGACAACTTTTCACATCAAGTCAGATAACCAAATAACCAATTCCTCAAATCACCAATTCCACACTACATTTGCCGCCCCGTCATCGCATTATTACATCATCACATTATCACATCAATAAAATGTCTGACCTGAAATCGCACATCAATCCGGAGCAAGTGCCGCAGCACATTGCTATCATTATGGACGGCAACGGGCGTTGGGCCAAATCCAAAGGCATGCCGCGTGTAGTAGGTCATCACAGTGGTGTGAAAAGTGTGCGTGAAGTAACCAGCGCCGCAGCTGAAATCGGTGTGAAATACCTGACCCTGTACGCTTTCAGTACCGAAAACTGGAACCGTCCGCCCGCAGAAGTCACGGCCCTGATGACGCTGCTCGTCGAAACCATCAAAGGCGAAATCCGCGACCTCAATAAAAACGGCGTGCGACTCATGGCTATCGGCGATATCGAAGCCCTGCCCGCCGCCAGTTACAAGGCGCTGGTGCAAGGCATGGAAGATACCCGCAACAACACGCGCATCAACCTGGTGCTGGCCCTCAATTACTCGGCCAAATGGGAAATCCTGCGCGCTGCCCGCCAACTCGCCGAACGCGCCGCCAATGGCTCGCTCAATCCGTCGGATATTAATGAAGATACCTTCGAGTCGGCCCTGAGTACGCACGGCATTCCAGACCCCGAACTCCTCATCCGCACCAGCGGCGAAACGCGTATTTCCAACTTCCTGCTCTGGCAAATTGCCTACGCAGAATTGTATTTTACGCCCGTTTTTTGGCCGGATTTCGGTAAAAAAGAACTTTTTGAAGCCATCATCAGTTATCAGCGCCGCGAACGCCGCTTCGGCATGACCAGCGAACAACTGGGGAAATGATTGTTTGAGTTGGGGATTTGGTTATTTGTGGAGTTGGTTATTGGCCCAAAATGGGAATGCTGTCATCCTGAGCGCCAGCGAAGGAACTGCTACCCACGAAGGGCAAAGTTTCACAACTGTTCGGCCAGATCCTTCACTTCGTTCAGGATGACAACTATATCTTTCGGGTTGTCATCCTGAGCGCCAGCGAAGGATCTGCTACCCACGAAGCGGGAAGTTTCACAACTGTTCGGCCAGATCCTTCACTACGTTCAGGATGACAACTTTATCTTTCGGGTTGTCATCCTGAGCGTCAGCGAAGGATCTGCTACCCACGAAGGGCAAAGTTTCACAACTGTTCGGCCAGATCCTTCACTTCGTTCAGGATGACAACTTTTTCATTTAGGGTAATTCAACAAATAACCAAATCCCCAAATAACCAAATAACCAGTTCCACAAATAACCACTAAAAAAAATGGCCAAGCCGCGCACCATATTCTTCTGCTCCAGTTGCGGGGCTTCCTCGCCCAAATGGCTGGGCAAATGCCCCCAATGCGGCGAATGGAATACATTTCAGGAAGAACTCATTCAAAAAGAAACGACCAGCGAGGAAAAACGCAAGTCGTGGGCCACGCCGGGCAGTAAAAGCGACGCCCCGAAAGTTACCCTGCTCAAACAGGTGCAGACGGGCCGAACCATTCGTATCGCTACACCCGATCAGGAACTTAATCGCGTGCTGGGCGGGGGCATCGTGCCCGGCTCATTAGTGCTCATCGGCGGACAACCGGGCATCGGCAAGAGTACTTTGCTGTTGCAGGTGGCCATGAAAACGCCGGTCAAAGTGCTGTACGTCAGCGGTGAGGAAAGCGACGAACAAATCAAAATGCGCGCCGACAGGGTAGGGGAGTTCAAATCGGAATGTTATATCCTGACGGAGACCAACACCACCAAAATCCTGCAGCAGGCCCAGGAACTTCAGCCGCAAATCATGATCGTGGATTCTATTCAGACCATGAGTAGCCCGCACCTCGATTCCGCGCCGGGTGGTATCTCACAGGTGCGCGAGTGCACAGGTGAACTGCTGCGCTTTGCCAAGGAAACCAATATTCCGATTTTTCTGGTGGGCCACATCAACAAGGAGGGCGACATCGCCGGGCCAAAACTCCTCGAACATATCGTGGATTGTGTGCTGCAATTCGAAGGCGACCGGCACAACACCTACCGCATCCTGCGCACGCTGAAAAACCGCTTCGGCAGCACCGATGAAATGGGCATCTATGAAATGCAAAGCGGCGGTTTGCGCGAAGTGAGCAACCCCTCTGAATTGCTGCTCAGTCAAAAAGACGAAGAACTCAGCGGGTGCGCCGTCGCCGCGACGATGGAAGGCATGCGGCCCATGCTGATCGAAACGCAGGCCTTGGTGAGCAAGGCCGTTTTCGGTACGCCCCAGCGCTCGGCCACAGGCTTCGATATGCGCCGCCTTTCGATGCTGCTGGCGGTGCTGGAAAAACGCTGCGGCTATTTTTTCAGCATCAACGACGTGTTTCTGAACCTTGCGGGCGGTATTCGGGTGGAAGACCCTGCGATTGACTTGTCTATTATTGTGTCCCTGATTTCCAGCCTGATGGATGTCAGTGTGCCTTCGAATATCTGTTTTGCCGGCGAGGTGGGCCTGTCCGGCGAGATCAGGGCCGTGCAGCGTGTGGAACAACGCATAGCCGAGGCCGACAGGTTGGGTTTTAAAGAAATATACGTGTCCAAATACGGCATGAAAGGCATAGATCCCAAGCGCTACGGTATTCGCATACAAACCCTTGGTAAAGTAGAAGA
>JADZBJ010000249.1 GCA_020852155.1 Saprospiraceae bacterium
ATTGTCGTGCGCGGCGAAGAGGGGCTGGATTAAATCAGCCTCAGTGGTCCGACACGGGTGCTGGAGTACAAAGACGGAAAACGTTACGATTACACCATCACGCCAGCTGATTTTGGACTCGAACCTGTCCATTTTGAAGCCTTCAGCGCGCATCATGCCGACGAGAGCATACAAATCGCTGAAGCCATGCTGAATGGTGTTCCGCAAACCCTTCATTACCAGTTGGTCGCTGCTAACGCTGCATTTATTTACACCAAATTCATCGAGGCCATCCCACTCACCGAGGCTTTTGAAAAAATGCAACGACTGGTTTTTACAGGCGCTATGGGCGATAAAATTGAACAATATAAAGCGGCTTATGCCGGACAGCAGCATGAATATTCTGGAACAGATCGTTGAGGTAAAAAAGGTGGAAATAGCCGCGCTGTTGGCCGCAACTGATGCCACAGAAGGCATTAGGGCTAAAAGCGCAACCGACACGCCTTTGTTTTATCGCCGATTGGCCCGTGCGCGCGCCTTAGGGCGACCGTTTTTTATCAGCGAATTCAAACGCAAAAGCCCTTCTGAAGGCTGGATAAATGAACATGCTAACCTGACTGAACAGGTGCTGCACTACCGTCGAATGGGCGCAAGTGCTATTTCGGTTTTGACAGACGCCACTTTTTTTGGCGGTTCCTACGCCGATTTGCAACAGGCTCGCCAATTACTGGACACATTTCCCGTTGAAGATCGCCCGTTGCTCCTGCAAAAGGATTTCATCCTTGATCCGGTTCAGTTGATTCATGCAAAACAAGCCGGTGCTGACCTGATCTTGCTCATCGCTGCGATATTGCCTGCTAATCGGCTGGATTTTCTGCGCAACTATGCCGAACAGTTGGGTTTGGGTGTCTTGGTAGAAGTACACGATGCGACCGAACTAACGGCGATACAACACCTTGATTTTCCGGTATTGGGTGTCAATAATCGCGATTTAAAAACATTCAGAACGGCCTTGAATCGGGTGAATGTTCTTCGAAAAATGACTGATGAACGGTTCATTATTGCGGAATCCGGCGTACTGGATGAACGCCATTTTCAGGTGGTACGCGGCGCCGACGGTTTTTTGATCGGTACAGGACTGATGCGCAGTCAAAATCTGCTCGAATCCGGGAGTTTTGAACAGTATTTCCAGGCAAAAGGGCGTTTGTTATTCAAGGCCTGCGGCATTCGAAATACGGGTTCTGTCCAGCCTTTTTCCCCATCGTATTTACCGGATTATATTGGCCTGAATTTTTCACCGCGCAGCAAACGCAGCGTGGATGAGGCCACCTGTCAGGCTATTTTTGAAAACCCGGAGTGGAAACACAAGGCTGTGGCTGTCTTTTATCAAAACACACCGGAAGACATTCGGGAGGTATTAAGTCGCTATCCGTTCCTGACGGTGCAACTGTATGCCGATGATGTTACCATTGAATTCGCTCGTAGCCTGCGTCAACGGATTTTACTGGCGGTAAGGGTAGGGGAACACCTGGATATGGAACTTGTGGAAGCATGGGCCGCGGAAGTAGATTGCTTCATCCTGGATGGGACCATGCCGGGCAGCGGGCAACGCATTAATGCTGAAATTCCGCATGATTTCCCTTATCCGTTTCTACTGGCGGGCGGGATGAATGAAAATAACCTGGAATTGCTCCTTCGGCACCGTCAATGTATCGGTGTTGATATGGCTTCTGGTATTGAAACAGATGGCATGGTGGATGCTCAAAAGATAGAGCACATTGGCCAGCAGATGTCTACGCTGGACGTCTATTCGATTTCCAGTACCTGAGTACCCAAACGCCCGTCGCGAAAAGGCAGCAAAATTGACTCGCCTCGTTTTGTCAAAGGGAAATATGCCTGTTTCTTGTATCGAAAACGATGTTCCTCTCCTTCTGCATCCCGGACGATTAATTCATACCCGGTTGGTTCCACTTGGTCAGTTTTGATGAGACCATAAGGTGTGGCCACAAATGGTTTTTCACTTAAAAAAGTAAAAGAGATTTCTGTTTCAGACGCAAAGGTGCGATTCAAAAGGCTGCCCGCCAGCGGAGCAAACAGCGGCGGAATCAGCAGTAAAAAAGTAATTTCGGGTAAGTGTTTGTCGGAAGGCATCAATCGTTCGCGCCAAAACCACAACAAACCGGCAGAAAGCGACAACACAACAACTATAGAACCCCAAACCAGCCTCCGCATGTTAATGCTGTTGCCAAAATGAGGAAACTCACGAACGTATAACCAGATCAATCCGGCAAACAACGCCATGAATAAAAAAGCGAACAAACGCGGATAACGATCGAGCATTTTGGTTGCGTTTAAAACTCGTAAGCTGACCTAACCAGTTCCTAAAATTCTATTTCAAAACACCCGGCATCAGGTGCTGCGGCGTCGCGTAATTTTCCATCCAGATCACGTGAAACGCCGGGCAAGGGCTTGGCGTACCGATTGGCCACCGAGCCGATGGTATCTAAGCGGTAATTATCTTTCGCTACATCCAGAAACAGGGTGTCCTGACTGTCAATATTCCGGCAGGGCTGACAATGGTCAAAAAAATCAGGAAATGCGCCCACATCATCCAGTTCATCAACACGAACGACGCAGTTTTCAAATTGATAGTCAAATTGAGATGGGTCATCCAGGCGATCAAACAACGTAATCTGGTCGCTGCGGCCGCCCATGATGATGCAGTTCGTGAAT
Organism: Saprospiraceae bacterium; assembly: GCA_020852155.1. Lineage (GTDB taxonomy): Bacteria > Bacteroidota > Bacteroidia > Chitinophagales > Saprospiraceae > M3007. The sequence goes on from JADZBJ010000249.1 coordinate 2,713, forward strand.
TTCGCTTTCAGGGCATTGGGCCGGTAGTTGGAGCATCCGGCATCCAGGCACAGGGCATTGCCCAACCGCAGGGCCTCGCCATCAACGCCATAAGAGGCTACGGTGCAATAATCAAAGGCGTAATCGCCGCCGTATTCCAATTGAATGCCGAAACCTACATTGCTGTAAAACAGGCAGTTTTCTGCTTTGACATTGGCATGAATGCCGATTAATCCACTGCCTGCCGTGTTATAGACCTGCGTGTTTTTAAGTTGTAATTCCACGGCCGAGTCAGCGCGAATGCCGACAATGCTGTTTCGGATAATACAGTGGTCAATCAGGTGTCCTTTCGAGCCGCTTTGCAGCCAAATGCCCGTCCATTGGCCAGCTTCGTCGTCAAATTCAGATTCAAGCCGGTCACTTTCAAAAATGACCGGCTTTTCGAGCGTTCCTTCTACAATCAGTTTTCCGGCAGGCCCAAAAGCGAAAAATCCGTCGTTGTATCGCTGCGTAATACCTTGATCGTCAACGAGTTTTCCAAGGCCGCCGTGTACGTATATTCTTGCTCCGGCTGGTATTCTGACGGTGCAGGAATCAACCACCAGAATGCCGTACAGGACATAGGGCCGCGGGTCGTCCAGCAATATTTCGCCACCGCTGCAATTCAGGCCGTAAACACTGCCTGCGCCGAATCGCGAAGTGAGGTAAACAGCATTTTGACCCCAGGCTTCGACCACAATTTTTTGCACATTGCCATTTGTTTCAAAAACGATGTTTTCGGTCAGGACAAACGGCGAATTTTGATCGTTGGGGTTGATCGTTACTTCTGCAAATACATACAGGCTGTCGTTGGGTGCGATTTCAATATCCGTCTGGCTATCACCCGAAATTCCGTCAATATTCAGGTTAAAACGCGAAGCAGCGCCATTTTCCAGGTATATTTTGGAAATGCGGATGCTTTCGTTGTGTCGGTTATACACTTTGAAAAAGCGCGTTGCCGAGCCAAGTTGTGTAAAAACCGTATCAAAACGAAGGGTATCGGTACTGAACTCCAGGCGGTCTTCAGGGTCAGTGGTGAATGATTCACGCTGACAAAAACTGAAAAGAATCGCAACAACAGAGAGGATGAAAAGCAGAGAAAAACGCATGTATACTATCTATTGGGGTTGAAATTATTTCTTGAGGCTCACGAGCCAGGTGGCAATCTTGTCCATTTCGGCTTTTGGCACTTTCTGTGCGACCATAGGCACGTAACCGGGCCAGTTGGATGGCTCTGGCTTGGCAACCAACGAGGCAATTTTCTTTTTGGAATAGCCTTTTGCAGCGATTTCGGGCCAGGCCGGGCCAACGAGTTTGCGACCCATAGCGTGGCAGGCTGCACAGCCGTTTTTGTCTAATAAAGCCTGAACATCGGCTGGAATGCTGGGGTCGTTAGCAGGAGTGAATGCTGCCAGGAAAATGAGTGCCAACGGAAGTATCAAGAATTTTGTCATAGTCGGTGAATGAAATTAAAAAGAGG
>JADZBJ010000485.1 GCA_020852155.1 Saprospiraceae bacterium
ATAGAGGATGTTTGGATCTGACGTAAATTGAACCTTTCCCTTCACGTGACTTACCATGTTTTGGTAGTGCTGCATTTGCCAACTCTGTGCGCCATCCTGCGAGCGATAGACGCCACCCATATCGCAATTCAGAAAAATGTGATTGGGATCGTGTGGACTGATGCTGGGGACATAGGTAAAACCACCGCCTCCAGGCCCATGTGGGCTGAAACTTTGCGGGTAAGCCCCCTGATTTTCTGCGTTTTCAACAGCACCCAAATCGGGCGCATTTCCTGAAAAAGGCAATCCTACATTTGCGCCGCCATCAATCAAATCGCTGTTGTTGGCCAATTGGAGAAAATGCAAATCAGGAAGGCTGCCGTCGGCTTTTCTTGGAGCGTCTGCTCCTGTGGATTCGATGCTTAAAAAATCGTTTGAATTCACAGAAAAAGCCAAATTCCACGCGTTGTTGTCTTGTTTTACTGCTCCGTCAAGGCTGTTGTTGTCCGGAAATGCTATGTTGTTGCGCAGGATATGCGCCACCGGAGCAACCACCCGAAAGTTGTGCGACCCATTGTTAAATGCGCTATTGTTGTACCATTGTTGTGGCGTACCCGCCAGGTTGTCATCAAAGCCCTGCACGCGATTTTCAAAGGAAAGGCAATGGTGAAGCAAATGTGCGCCGCTGCTGTTTTGACCCATTTTAAAGCCAGATCCATTTCCTGCCTCCGTGTTGGTGTCGGGAACATAACCGTTTCGGAAAGACCAGCAATGCTCGATGGTGACGCCCGAGTTGCTCTCCCAAAAATCAAAGCCATCATCCGAATTTGCCCAGGCCCGGCAGCCGCGCATGATGTTTCCGCTCATGCCCTCCGCAAGGTAAAGAAAGCCGCCGCCGTCTGCGTGTCCGCCCGGGGCATCGGGTGTCTTGAAATCATAATTGTGGTGAAAATCACAATTCAGAACCAAATTGTTGCGCGAAGCGTCGTAAATCCCGAATCCCCGGCCCTGGTTGTGGTGGATGTTCAGGTTTTCAAAAATATCGTTTTCGCAATCCTCTCCCCAAAAGCCATCGGGATAAGTATTCGCCGTTGTATTCATCGGTACGCCTCTGATTTCCAAGCCTTTAAGGTGCCACCAGTCATTTTCAAAATAAAGGCCATATAAAGAACCGCTCCCTGTCATTCCTGAACAATCCAACACGGGATTCTCACCCGGCCAGGCCCAGAAACATATCTTTTTCTGAGGCGTACCATTGTGGCCGACCATGTTTACGCCTCTTGTATTTCCATGGGTAATGGGATAAACACCTCCCCGAACCCACACGGTATCGCCGGGCTGGGTTTTATCGTGGGCGCGTTGCCAACTTTGAAATGGCGCATTTTGTGTGCCCGGGTTGTTGTCGTTTCCCTGAGGAGAAACAAAATAGACGTTTCCCAAAAGAAGCGTGGAAAACAATAAAAACGGAACACTGAACAGGAGTGAGGGCCGGAGGCTTTTCATTATAAACTGTTTTAAGCCTCAAAAGTAAAAAAATCAGCGGACTATGATCGTTTTCTCCGACACGAACCAGATCCCAAAGTAACCCAGAGCATCACCCTGTAGGTTGCCTTTGGGATTGTATGGGCTTGGGTTGGAAAGGCCCTGGCCACTGGCACTGGCGATGTCGGTGAAATAATCAAAATAGGCTTTGTTGACAGACAGCAACTCACAGCGCAGCGTATCGCCCAGATCATAACTTTGTCGTATCACCGGCCGGACGATAAGCGCGCCATCACCTAAGCGGTCATCGCTCAGAATATAGGTTTCAGATTGAAATATTCGGTTGCGGTAGATCTTCAACCGATAGTAGTTTTCCATGCCGGGGACATCTTTCCAGAATGCGCTAAGCGTATATTGCCCAGCTGTATTTCCGCCTCCGGGACTGCCGTTTTTATCCATCTTCAACGAATCTAAAACTGCGGCTACTGGCGCCTGAACGACTTGCGATGCAATACGCCCCCCATCTGCCAGTAAAATGTTCAGTTCCACGGAAGATTTAGGCAAAATGATGAGATTTTCAAGCAAATACTGACCATCTCCAAG
>JADZBJ010000250.1 GCA_020852155.1 Saprospiraceae bacterium
TGAAAGACAAGTTGGCGGTGTTGAGGAGGTATCTTTGACGTCGATAACCGCACCCGTGAAGTAGAAGACCTCACGACTCAAACGCTTGACCCCAACTTCTGGAATGACCCAAAACGCGCTGAAAGCATTCAACGCAAAATCGGTATCAATAAACGCTGGCTCGACGATTTCGCTGCGCTGGCCCGCGAAGTGGACGACCTGGAAGGTCTGTTCGAATTTCAAAAAGAAGGCCTGACCACCGAGGCGGAAGTCGAAGAGCAGTACAAGAAAACGACTGAAATCCTGGCCGACGCTGAATTCCGCAGTACGCTCAATCAGAAAGAAGACGAGATGAATGCCGTCCTGACCATCAACGCTGGCGCTGGTGGTACGGAGGCTTGCGACTGGTCGTCCATGCTCTTGCGGATGTACCGGATGTGGGCTGAAAAAGCAGGCTTTAAAGTCATTGACATCTTCGAACAGGATGGCGACGCAGCGGGCATCAAATCAGCCAGCATCGAAATCCGGGGTGATTTTGCCTATGGCTGGCTCAAAGGCGAAAACGGCGTTCACCGACTGGTGCGCATCAGTCCGTTTAATGCCCAGGGCAAACGCCAGACATCGTTTTCCTCCGTTTTTGTTTTTCCGCTCATCGAAGACGATGATATCGAAATCAAAATCAGTCCTGACGACCTGAGATGGGACGTGTTCCGAGCATCCGGCGCTGGTGGTCAGCACGTTAACCGGACGGAATCCGCCGTACGTGTGACGCACATTCCTTCCGGTATTGTCGCCGAATGCCAGCAAGACCGTAGCCAGATTCGCAACCGCGAAATCGCTATGACCTTGTTAAAAAGCCGACTTTACGAGGTGGAGATGCGCAAACGCCAGGCTGAAAAAGACAAAATTGAAGCCGGTAAAAGCAAAATCGAATGGGGTAGCCAGATTCGCTCTTACGTCCTGGATGACCGCTGGGTGAAAGATTTGCGCTCCGGCTACAAAATTCACAACCCCGATACCATACTCAACGGCGACCTTGATCCGTTTCTGAAAGCCTACCTTATGTGGGAACGCAATCCGACTGGCGAGGTAGTCGAAGACGATGATTAAACTCCTCAATATGTTGCTGATCTGGCTGTGGTGCTGCTCCGGCATCACCGCAGCCAGTCAGGCCGACAGCCTGCGGCTGTTGCTGCGTATTCCTGTTGCCTCGGCATGGGCAGGTACAGATCATCTTGGTCATGTTTATACACTTCGCCTTGGCGGTGCGCTGGAAAAATACAATCCGTCAGGTCAACTGCTCACCCGCTATGCCAATACACGCCTTGGGCAGCCTTCCTCAGTTGACATCAACAATCCTTTAAAAATAACGCTTTGGTACAGCCAGTTTCAAACGGTTGTGCTGCTGGATCGCAACCTCACCGAACTTGGGGTATTGCGCCTGGCCGACGCCGGACTCTGGCAGCCTGACGCCGTTGCAACCGCTACGGACGGCAACCTTTGGGTGCATGATGCTGCAACTTTTCGCCTGATAAAAATGAAACCCGACGGGGAAAAACTCTACGAAAGTCAGCCCTTGAATCAATTGACGCCGCCCATTTTATCTGTCTTACAAATACTGGAAACCGACGATAAAGTGTGGCTGAATGACCTTTCTGCCGGACTGGCGCGATTTGATTTTTTTGCCCAGTGGGAACAAACCATTGTCGGATTACCTGTGGAAGGGCCGGTACAAATGGAATCGTCGTTTATATTTTACCTGAAAAATGACCGCCTGGTCATTGAGCCGTTAACTTTCGGCGAGCGCCGCGAAATACCCTTGCCTCATCCCGGAAAGTGGCTGGTGTGCAACCGGCGTTTGATCTCGATTTCGGACAATGGGGTAGAAGTGTGGGGGGATTGATTCGATTGGTTCGATTAAATCCGATTGCCCGCGTAGAGTGGATGGAACGCGGATTACGCGGATTTACAAACGCGGATTATCGCAGATTTTCACTACCACTCATGGTGATAAAAATCGGATCAATCGGATCAATCGAATCAATCGGATTTAATCGAATCAATCCGCCAGTTCCTCCTGCAATTTCGCGGCATTATCAGCGATGGTCAGCGCTTCGATCAGGCCGCCAATTTCGCCTACCACGATTTTATCGAGGTTGTAGTTTTTGTTGTCGCCTTCGAGGCGGTGGTCCGTGACGCGGTTTTGAGGCCAGTTGTAGGTGCGAATTTTCTCCGAACGGTCGCCCGAACCCACCAGACTACGGCGGGCAGAGGCCAGGGCGTTGGCTTCTTTCTGAACTTGTGCGTCGCGAATCTGCTGAATCAGACGGCCCATAGCGATCTCGCGGTTTTTGTGTTGCGAGCGACTTTCTGTACTCTCGGCAACTGCGCCGGTGGGCAAGTGCGTGAAGCGCACACCCGATTCTGTACGGTTAACGTGCTGACCACCCGCGCCTGAAGCGCGAAACACGTCCGTGCGGATGTCTTCCTTACGAATGTCAATGTCTTCCGGTTCGAATTTGGGCAACACGGCCACTGTCGCCGCCGAAGTATGCACCCGGCCTTTGGCTTCTGTCTCCGGTACGCGTTGTACGCGGTGTGCGCCGCTTTCAAATTTCAGGTAGCGATACACATCTTCACCGCTGACATCCAGTACGATTTTGGCAAAACCGCCAACCGCGCCGGGGCTTTCATCCAGCACTTCAACCTCCCAGCCCATTTCAGAAAAATAGCGCATATACATGCGATAAAGGTCGCCGGCAAACAAGGCCGCTTCATCGCCGCCTGTGCCTGAGCGAATTTCAAAGATCACGTCTTTTTCGTCTTCCGGGTCTTTCGGCGTGAGCAGCACGACCAGTTCGGCCTCTAATGTTTCCAGTTCTGGTTGCAGCGATTCGATTTCCTCGCGCGCCATGTCGCGCAGGTCGTTATCGCTTTCCGTAGCAAGAATGGATTTGGCGCTGTTGATATCGCCCAATACCTTTTCGTAGCGATTGCCCGTCAGGACGATGGGCTGTAGTTTTTTATATTCCTTATTGATCTTTTTGGAACGATCCACGTCGCCGACAACGGAAGGATCAGACATCAATTCTTCCAGGTGCAGGTATTTGTCGCGAATGGCTTGTAGTTTATCGAGCATGGCTGTTATTCTAAAACGGCCGCAAAAGTAGCGTTTTTATACCCGAAATTGATCGGGATTTTCTGGATTTTGGGATTTGCAGGATTTGTGAATAGATGATGTGATAACTCATTGATAATTATCACATCATCACATTACCCTTAGAGTGTGTTCGGGAATTGGGTTTGTGCCGAACGAGGGGAAATTTGATTTTGATCAAGGCAAAATTTGCAGTCTTAGCCGGGTTCTAAGGCGAAAATTTTAACGCCGAGCAGCATTAAATTTTTCGAGAGCAGGCCAAAA
>JADZBJ010000251.1 GCA_020852155.1 Saprospiraceae bacterium
GCAAGCCCCGACCCTACGGTTTGACGACGCGGTGGGTTTTGATGCGGCGACCCTGTTCGTCGGTTATTTCCAATAAATATAAACCCGCGGGCCAACGGTCATCCAATGACAACTGATTGTTCCTCAGGTATTGTTCCAGTACGGGTCGCCCATGCGCATCAAATAACCTGACCTGAAGCCGCTCTTCCTGCCACGCTTCTGGAATGTCAAAATACAAAACGCCCGTTGTGGGGTTGGGGAAAATACGGATATCGCCGGCAGTCGGGCATTGCACAACTTCGATGCCTGATACTTCTGCATGGCCATTCAGGTCAACACTGCGCAGGCGCATGAATGAACCTACCTGGTCAAGCGGAATTTTTACCTGATAACGGCCAGCACCTTTGCCAGAAATGCGCTTTTTCGTTTGCCAGTTTATGCCGTCAAATGAACTTTCCAGTTCAAAATAATCGTGGTCTTTTTCACTGGCGGTGGTCCAACTGACTTTCACAAAATCAGGCTGGCATTTTACCCCAAAATCCGCCAGTTCAACAGCCAGCGAAACGGCACACTGTCCGATTTGATCCAGTAAAACCTGGTACTTGGGCCGGTCATTCCAGGGCGCCGGGTCATCTTCGTCAAAAATGTGTCCCCACGAGCCGTAAATACTTTCCCAGGGGCCAGTGAGCACAAAAGCCAGCGGCAATTCGCTGCCCAGTCGCCGCAAACTGTCGAGCATACGATCGTACAGGTCGTACATGCCCGGCAACACCTGAGCGTCGTACATGGACTGGATGTAGGGCGGCACTGTAAAATTCGTAAAATGCTGACCACCCTCGTAATTGACCACTTTTTTACCGTACAACTTTGCTGTGTTATAAACCATTTTCCAGTGCGGGTAAAAACTGGTGAAAACGTTGTTGGCATTGGCCAAAACGTCTTCGGGCGTCGCGCTGGCGCCAAGTGCCTGAAGGTTTGGAACGCCGGAACTGCTGTGATCCAGCCCTACATACCACGATGGTGAAATGTAATCGTACTTGTCCTGGTCGGCATGCGCCATAATTTCTTCGGTAACCCAGTCGTAGCCGTTTTGCGTACCCAGCACGCGTTTAAGGCGCGTGTTCTGACCGCCCCATACATTCATCCAGATATCAAATGCGTGTTGCGCGCGCTCGACATAACGGCGCGGATAACTGATATTCTGTGGCCCATTGGCGTCAACCCACGACGTTTGGGCAAAAATCCAGTTCCAGACTTCATTGCTGTATTCAATATACACCCGAATGCCCGGATCCAGTTGATCGCGGAACAGGGTGGCCATTTGCGTGACATAATTGTCATCGGCCTGATGCGGGATACAAATCCAGATGTCTTTGTGCATCAGGTTAGCCACCTGAATGATGTATTCATAAGCCACGCCGCCATGAGGCGTTACCGATTGGCTGTAATGATTCGGCAAGGTTCTATTGGCCCATGATACCTGTTCGTTGCCATTGGTCTGCATCCAGTCCATGAAACGCAGGGTATTAAATGGTGCGCATTTATCCAGAAAACTTTGTCGGAAAGGTTGTGTCAGATAAGTATCTGCGTTACTGACTTCAATGACACGAATATTGCGAACGTGATCATTGACATCCGAAAAGGTCATGTTGAAGAAAATATTTCCTTCGTCGTTTACCGTAAAATCAATTTGGCCCGGCGTATTACTCGTCACCGTAACGGCGCCTTGCAATTGCAAGACACCAACGCCATCGTATAGCAGGCGCAAGGGAACGCCAACCGGCACAAAACCTACAGCGGAGAAAATTCCACGTACGGCATTCATGCCGCTGCCGTCGGGTACCGCGAAGGGCACTTGTGTCGGGTAGCCATTCGCATCAGCAGGCATGTTTTGGAGGTTGTTGGTATTCCATTGAAAATTTCCGCCCGGAGGATTGAGATCATAGGTGATCCATTCGCCGCAGTTTTTGAAAAAGTCTTTAAACGGGCGGCCTGTGCTCCAGTAAGCCAGACCTTCGATACCTGCGCCGATCTTCATCGCGCAAGGATTAGGCGACCAACCCGGACAAGTGTTGCTGTCGCGTTGGACATACAACTGAAAGGTGTCTTTACAGCCGTTCGAGCCATTGGCGGTGAGGGTGTATTGCCCCGGAGCGAGTTGGTTGTACAAATTGCTGTTGCCGGATGTTGGTGGAATCAATGCGCCGCCGCTGTTGCGCAGTTGGAGCGGCACGTTACGGTAATTGGTCACCCTGAATCGGCCGTCATTGCCTGTGCATGTGGCCAATTGTTCGCACACCACACCAAGTTGACAAGTGAACGTGCCATACTGGTTCAATACCGTGATCTCATGCTCTACAATATTTTGCAGACCGAGGTTGTCCGTAACTGTCAATTGAATGGTCAGAACGCCGGTTGCCTGAAACACATGCGATACGGTAGCACCTGATCCTTGTGGCGAACCATCGCCAAAATTCCAGGCATAACTCGCAATGCTGCCATCCGGGTCGCTGGAGGTCGTCGCGTCAAAATTCACGGTCAACGGCGCCATGCCGGTTGATGGCGTGAAGGTAAATGCAGCAACCGGCGGCTGATTCACCATAATATTCGGGTCGGGGGCGACGCAGGCATAGGATTCCCCTACGCGAATTTCGTCGGCATTGCCCTGAACAGTGCCATCGCCGAGGTACAAGGCCAGACTTCTGATTTTGATTTGAAAACCCGATGTTTCCACCACCGAAGGCGTGGGCGCAGGCAGGTCATTACCCAGTGACGTCGGATTGACAAACATCGAAGCGATGGTCGAGCCGGATTGAAATTCCAGTTTTAAAACCAGAAACGCTGTTTGGCCGACCACAACTGGCATCGTGCTGGGATAATAGTCGTTCCCGATACGCAGCGTCCAGCGCCGTTCACCACTGACATTTGAGTTTGTGCCGAAATAGCCCACGGCCACTTTGTTGCTGGTGCAATCGTTGCACCATTGCAAGTTGCTGTCGTGCAGCGACGCCCAGGCCGACTGGTCATTATTATTGGTTTTGCGCAGCATTACGCTGAACCAAAGTGTCGTACCAGGTTTGCCGATGGTATTATCATTGTCTAACCACGGCACAAAAGGGCCGGTGTTTTGGAGGTTAAATCCTCGCCCTGATGTGACATACTGATAACCGCCTTCAGCGTAGAGTCCGCCTGTTTGCAGATCGAGCCATTGCAGCGGCGAACCACTACTGACCTGATAACCCGGAAGGTTGGTAATGCCATTCTGTACCTGCCAGGGTTCACGCCAGCCACTACCGCCAGATAAACCTTGCAAAGGCGTATTGGTGGTGTAGTTGAAGGCGTCGTAAGCCAGATAATTACAGGTTTGGGCAGATAGATAAAGGCCCGAAAACACTAAAAAGAAGGCTGGAAGTAATGATTTATTCATCTCGTGCTGGATTAAGCGTGCCATATGAAGGCTGTTTCGGCAAAAATATCATGAGCCGCCCATTTTTTCATTAATCCTAAAGCCATTTCTCAAAATCAGCATCTAACAAACCCCTTTTGAAATTTCATAAAATAAATTTTAAAAGTTATATCCTTGAAAATCAAGCATTTACGGCAAAAATAAAATTATCTACGAAAAATTTCGTAGTACTCATGCAACTACGAAACACTTCGTAGTATCTTTGTACTCAACAACTCCCTTCAACCCCGACAAACAACCCAATTAAACAAATAACCACTCAATCACTCATTTTCACTCATGCGTCCAACCGAGTCCGAACTTGAAATCCTGCACCTGCTTTGGGCGGAATCCCCATTGACGGTACGTCAGGTCAATGACCAACTGAATGCCCAGCGAAGTCAGCAGTCTGCCGGCGACCTCAGATCAGGCAAAGCCCCCAGGGATGCTGCGGGTTATACCACTACTTTGAAAATCATGCAGATTATGTTTGAGAAGGGGTTGGTATTCCGGCAGGAAGAAGGGCGAACACACACCTACACGCCTGCTGTCGCTCAATCTGACACGGAGAGTCTGCTACTTGACCAGTTCATGCACAATACATTTAAAGGCAGTGCCGGACGCCTGGTTTTACAGGCGCTTGGGCAGCATGATGCGACGCCGGAAGAACTGGACGAAATCAAGGCTTTAATTGCTAAACTTGAAAACAAACAATAGTCATGGGTAATTCATTTTTGATCTCCGATGCATTGTTGCAAGCCCTGGGCTGGACACTTGTTCACAGCCTTTGGCAAGCGTTGGTACTGGCATTTCTGCTGGCTATTTTGCGGCCGTTTCTCAAGCGCCCCGAACATCGCTACGTGGCGGCATACAGCACCCTGATGTTGGTGTTGATCGCGGCTGTAGCAACCTTTTATCAGGTGTACCAACCGGATACCGGCTATACGCCACCCCTTACGACCACGACTGAATATATCCAGGCGGATGATGCAGGCCAGGCGAATATCATCTGGACTGAGCCTAACTGGCAAGATCGTTTTGCTGGATGGATAGAGCGTTATCACGGGCCGTTGGTGATGTTGTGGTTTGCGGGTTTTATCGTCTTTTTCCTGCGCTTTTTTCGCGAATTATGGCTGGTTTGGTGGCTAAAACGCTCCCTGTTGCCTTTGCCGAATGCCGACAAATGGCAATCTGTTTTGCAATCCCTCATACTGTTTTTCCGGCTGAAAAGGCCAGTTGCTCTTGGGCAGTCGGCGGCTGTGCCGGGGCCTGTTACCCTTGGCTGGTGGCGTCCGGTGATTCTGCTGCCCATTGCCCTGGTGAATCGCTTATCGCCGGCTGAGGTAGAAGCAGTCCTGGCACACGAACTGGCGCATATTGCCCGCCACGACTGGTTGTTCAACCTGATGCAGGCGCTGGTTGAGGTCATTTTCTACTATCATCCGGCAGTCTGGTGGATGGCTTCTGTGATCCATCGCGAGCGCGAAATCTGTTGCGACGATCTCGCCATTTGCGCTACGGACAAGCGGCTCGAACTGGCTAAGGCGCTGGTACATGTACAGGAATACCGACATGCCTGGCGAAATTCACAACACTCCCTGACACTGGGTATGGCTGGCCACGCCACGGCTTCCCAAGGCGCGCTAATGCTGCGTGTTCGACATATTCTTCAACAACCTTCACCAATATCTTCATCATTTATGGAAAAATTTGCTGTTTCAAGCCTCTTGCTCCTTTTTCTTGGCGGCATCGGGCTGCGCACACAGGCAAGCACTGAGTTAGCGCCGGGTTTTGCGGATTTTGATTCCTGGACTACGGACTTGCCATTTTTTGAACCCGGATTTGAGGCCGCTGCCAGTCCTGTACAAGATTCATTGCCCAAGCCTAAATCAAAATCAAAATCAAAAGGCCGTATCATCAGTTCGGACGACAACAAGCAGATTGACGCCGAATTTGAAGATGGAAAGATCTCGCGCCTGAACATTGACGGGAAGGACATTCCGCCTGCTGAATTTCCGAAGTACGAATCCTTAATTGCTGATTTGCAGCGAGAAGTGCCGCCACCACCGCCGCCACCAGCAGCGCCAGGCTCGCGTCGTGTCATGGTTTATCCGGATGCGCCATTCCCACCGAGTGCGCCAAATGCGCCTGATTTTCCGTTCCCGGCAGGCGCTCCAACGCCCCCACCACCACCGCCGCCGCCATCTATTCCGCGCCTGCATAATTTGAAAAGCAAAGACGGGGAAAGACTGCTGCGTTTTGAAAATGGAGATAAATCCACTGAAATCCTTATTAAAAATGGCGAAGTCTGGGTAGATGGCAAAAAGATGGACGAAGGCGCTGCTGCTGATTTACCAAGCGGTTATTTCTTTACCTTTGAAGATGGCGAAGCCCCGGAAGCATTTTCATGGGGAGGCGGCGATCATGGTGTCCATTTTTTCAACTGGAGCCAAGGCGATGGCGAATCTGAAGCCGACGCCGCAGAAGCGATGGAGGATCAAAGAACTGCCATGCGTGATCAACTGGAGGCATTACGCGGGCAACAAGAAGCCATGCGCGAACACGCCCGCATACAAGAAGAATTGGCCCGTGAACATGCACAAATGGCCAAAGAACAAAAGCGCATGTCTGAACGCGACCGAAAAGAGTTGAAACGCGAAATGGAACAGGCTAAAAAAGAAATGAAAAAAGCAGAAAAAGAAATGGAAAAGGCGCGCAAGGAACTGGAACGCGAAATGGAACAACTGGAAAGAGACAAGAACTGATTTTAATGATGAATGATGAATGATGAATGATGAATGATGAATGATGAATGATGAATGATGAATTTTATTAATTAATTGTAAATCAATGATTTATGGAGATTTAATTCGCGCATATAGCCCAAACAACACGATTTGTCATCCTGAACAAAGTGAAGGATCTGGACAAACAGTTGTGAACTTTTTTGCTTCGCGGGTAGCAGATCCTTCGCTGACGCTCAGGATGACAACCTTTTCTGAAAGGTTTGTCTGACAAAAAACCACCTAAGTTATTGATTAA
>JADZBJ010000252.1 GCA_020852155.1 Saprospiraceae bacterium
ATATGCCGACGCGAATGCACTGATCGCCATCTCCGGTTTTCGGGTAGGCGACAAGGTGCGCGTGCCGGGCAGCGTTTTCCCCAAAGCCATTCAGGCCCTCTGGAACCTGAAACTGTTCACCGACGTGCAGATCAACAGCGAGCGCACGGTGGGCGACAAGATTTTTCTGGAAATTGCCGTCAGCGAATTACCTCGTTATACCCGCCATACTTTTTCGGGTGTGAAAAAAAGCCGACACGACGACCTGAATGGCATTATCAATAAATTCCTGCAAAAAGGGGCCATCCTGACCGACAATATCAAGGCTACATTGACCACAGAACTGGAAAAGTTTTTTGTGGAAAAAGGCTATCTGAATGCTCAGGTGGACATTAAAGTAGCCCCCGACGAGCGCGCGACAAATGCCACCAAACTGGAATTCGTCGTGACACAGGGAAAAAAGGTAAAGATCAAAGACATCCGCTTTACAGGAAACGACCACGTGAAATCACGGACGCTGCGCAAAAAAATGAAAGAAACGCACCGCAAGCGCCGTATTTTCAAAAAGTCAAAATTCATCCGCGAACTCTATCAGGAAGACCTGCGCAAACTCGAAACCTACTACAACACGCTGGGTTTCAGGGATGCCCGCGTCGTAAAAGACAGTGTTTCACGCAATCGTAAAGGCCAGATTCTGATTGATATCAAAGTAGATGAAGGCAACCGCTACTACTTCCGGAATATTTACTGGAAAGGCAATACGCTCTACGAAACCAAATACCTGGAGCAAGTACTGGGCATCAAAAAAGGTGATGTTTTCAATAAAGAATTGCTGGATACACGCTTGTCATTCAGTCAGGACGGTCGCGACATTTCGTCCCTGTACCTCGACAATGGCTACCTGTTCTTCCGCGCCGAGCCGCAGGAAATTTCCATCGTAAATGATTCGGTTGACCTCGAAATCCGCATTTTCGAAGGCCCGCAAGCGACCATTGACCGTGTTGTGATTAAAGGCAACGACCGTACGCACGAGCACGTCATTCGCCGTGAACTGTTTACCCGCCCCGGCGACAAATTCAGCCGTTCGGACATCATTCGTTCACAACGCGAGATCATTAACCTCGGCTATTTTAACCAGGAAAATCTCGGTATCAACACGCCCGTCAATCCTGAACGCGGCACTGTTGATATTGAATATACCGTGGAGGAAAAACCTTCCGACCAGTTGGAACTCTCTGCCGGCTACCAACCTGCTACGGCGTTCAGCCGCGGCGGCGTGATCGGTACCCTGGGTGTGACGTTCAATAACTTCTCGGTGCGCAACCTGCGCAACAAGGAAGCCTGGAACCCGCTGCCACAAGGCGACGGCCAGCGTTTCAGTATTCGCGGCCAGACAGCCGGCGACCGTTTCCAATCGTACAATGCCTCCTTTACCGAACCCTGGATGGGCGGTAAAAAGCCCAACTCGCTGACCCTGGCCGGTTTCTACAACCGTTACGCCAGCGGTTTTGAAGGCACAAGCAGCTATCAGCGCCTGGGCATCGTACAAGGAACCATTGGCTTCGGTACGCGCCTGAAATGGCCGGACGACAACTTCATTTTCCGGGCTGATGCAGACATTCAAACCCTGAAACTGAATAACGCGATCAACTTCAGCTTCCAGGATGACCAGCGCCGTATCGTGACCAATGGTATTTTCCACAACTATAACCTTGGCCTGACCCTGGCGCGTAACAGCATCAATGACCCGATTTTCCCTAAAAACGGTTCGTTGGTATCGCTGAAAATGAACGCTACGCCGCCCTATTCGCTTTTCCGCAGCAAAGATTACTACAACACGAACAATGTCAACGACTTGTATCGCTACATTGAGTACGTAAAATGGCGTATGGACGCCGAGTGGTACACGACTTTGGTTGGTAAATTGGTGTTCAAAGCCCAGGCGAAAATGGGTATTCTGGGTCGCTGGACAGACAAAACTTCGCTCACGCCATTTGAACGTTTCGACCTCGGCGGCGACGGTCTGAACAACCAGAATTTCGGTTTGAATGGTCGCGACATCATCAGTATGCGCGGTTACGAACAAGCCGACATCATGGGCGCGTTGCGCGGTGGTTCAGGGGTATTTGACAAGTTCACCATGGAGGTGCGCTTCCCGGTTTCTTTGAACCCGCAGAGCACGATCTTCCTGACGGCCTTTGCACAGGGCGGTAATGCCTGGTCAAACGCCAAGCAATTCAATCCATTCGATATGAAACGCTCGGTCGGTATGGGCTTGCGCGTGTTCCTGCCGATGTTCGGTACCCTTGGCTTCGACTACGGTATCGGCTTCGACAAACCGAATGCAGTGGGCAACAACATCTTCAACAAGTACGGCAACTTCAATATCGTACTTGGCTTTGAGCCGGATTAGTGAATGCGTGAATTAAGTTGGGTCTTATGTTGAATCGGGGAATTGGTTATGACAAACCAATTCCCCGATTTTTATTAGGCGCTGATTGAGATCGTGTAATTCGGGTTTTTTGAACAGTTCGTGTCTGTCAATTCTTTAAAATCATGAAATTTTTCAAAACCATATAGAGGGTTGTAAAATCACATTTCAGGTTCGTTTGCTGAATATTCACCGCATTTCATTGAAAAAAATCACCAGCGTAGCGCCGGCAGATTACTTTTGAATCACCTTTTCAGTCATGACACTCATTTTCAACCTGAAACGCTCCAATAACCGATTAAACAATTAACCCAATACCCCATCAAATAACCAATCAAACAAATAACCAATAAACCATTCACCCTCTGCTATACTATGCGCCTTTTCCTCCTCTTGCTTGTCTGCCTGGCCCTTCAGTTGAAAGGTTCGGCACAATCCATCAACTGGGCCACCGACATTGCCCCGATCCTTTACGACCACTGCGCCAGTTGCCACCGCGATGGCGGAGTTGGCGGCTTTTCTTTAGTCGGCTACGACCATGCCTTCAATCAGCGCGAGAGCATCATGGATGCGACGCAGGCCCGCCGAATGCCACCTTGGAAGCCCGACCCGACATATCGTCGTTATGCCCATGAAAATTTCCTGACTGATGCCGAAATTCAGCGAATTGCCCAATGGGTAAACGACGGAGCGCCAGCCGGCGACCTTTCGCAAGCGCCACAGCCGCCAATGTTCAACGACGAATCAAGCGTAGGTGTGCCAGACCTGGTGTTGCAAACGCCCTTTTACACCATCACCGCTACCGAAGATGAGTATCGCTGTTTTGTCATCCCGAACGGGCTTTCACAAACGGCATTTTTGCGCGGCCTGGAAGCCATTCCTGGCAATCACGAGGTCGTACACCATATCCTGATTTATGAGGATGTAACCGGCGGTGCACGCCAACTGGACAACCAGACACCCAACGAAGTGGGTTATGTGAGTTTCGGGGGTATTGGCGTTAATAATGCCCGATTAGTGGGTAGTTGGGTGCCTGGCGCAAGAACGGCGCTAACACCGCCTTTCATGGGCATCAAACTCACTCCCGGCGCAGATTTGGTGGTGCAAATGCACTACCCAGCCGGTGTGACGGGCATGAGCGACCAAACCAAACTGAATTTTTTCTTTACGCCGCAAAATCAAGGGGTACGCGAAATTTCAATCAATCCGGTATTGAACCACTCTCCTTTTTCGCTCGAAAACTACCCGTTGTTTATTCCGGCCAATCAAACCAAAACCTACCACGCCAAATATACGGTGCCGCTTGCCGCATCTGTTATCACAGTGGCTCCACACATGCACCTGATCGGTCGGAACATCGAAGCATACGGGGTGACACCTCAAAATGACACCATCCGACTGATTCGCATCAACGACTGGGATTTTCACTGGCAAGGCGGATATCAGTTTCAGAAAGTCGTGAAAGTACCGGCTCAAACCGTGCTGCATGCCTATGCGACTTACGACAATACCTTTAACAACCCATACCAGCCTAACGACCCGCCACAACTGGTTACTCAAGGCGAAGCAACAACCGACGAGATGATGCTGGTGTATTTCGCTTACACGGGTTATCAGTTTGGTGATGAAAATATCATCCTTGACAGCACCTTACTCAGCAGCGATCTGCCGCGCGAGTTGTCATCAGACGCCGGATTGGAACAGGTGAAAATCTGGCCCAACCCAGCGAATGGACAAACATCAGTTACGTTTGTGCTGACGGAACAAGCCGATTATCGCATGAGCATAGCCGATGTTACAGGCCGAATTGTTCGATTTTTCCCGCGAAAAGAAAAAATGCCTGCGGGTTTGCACCAGGAAACGATTGACCTGACTGACCTGACGCCTGGCATCTATTTTATGGAAATTCAAACAGATGCAGGAGCAGTCGTGACCCGGAAATTAGTGGTGGAATAAACCGGTTATTGGGAAATCACTTTCCACAAAAAAGCCGCTAATTGCTTGATTATCAGCAATTAGCGGCTTTTTTATTTTGAAAAACGCAGATAATTAACCCTCTGGCTCGTTTGTTAATCCGTGTAATTGGATAAATCTGAGAAATTCTTGTTCTGAATCTCGCCTTGCATGGTGCGCCTTTTGATTTTGAATGTATCTCCGAACTGCACTCACGCCTGATTCACTGACCGAAAAGGCAGCATAACCAACGCCCCAGGTAAATTTTTGTGTGTTTAGTTCGCTTCGGTTTATCGCATGGGAACTTGAACCTTTTATTTGCTTTACGACCTCACTCAGTGCTTTCTGAGGATGTAGTAAAAATAAAACATGTACATGATCAGGCATGCCATTAATGGCTTCAAGAGGGCATCTTAGCGCCCGCAGTTGATCGCTTATTTCTTTGAAAACCAATGGCTCAATCTTGGGGGTAATCAGCGGAGCGCGATATTTGGTTGAAAAAATCAGGTGAATCCAGTTTTTAGTTTTACTGTGTGCCATAACAATGAAGTGTGTTTTTAATAGATTTTAATAGCGCAAGATAATGGTTTGCCGATCGATGAATCGGTTTTATCTGTTTTTTTCTCTCTCCTCCCTCCCTCTCCCACGACTAAAGTCGTGGGCTGATGCGCGGGGTTAACGGAATTGAATGAACCTCGACATTTCCGTTTCATATGTTTACAATATCACCTACAACTTAATCCGTATTGATGCCCTACCACCCAAACAAAATCGAACATCATCCTCCCTCTCCCACGACTAAAGTCGTGGGCTGATGCGCGGGGTTAACGGAATTGAATGAACCTCGACATTTCCGTTTCATATGTTTACAATATCACCTACAACTTAATCCGTGTTGATGCCCTACCACCCAAACAAAATCCAACACCATCAGCCCACGACTTTAGTCGTGGGAGATTGAGCAGGTGATACGGGTAAAATGAACAGGCACAGCCGTTTCCGCGTCATTCCCAATTTTGCAATTCCCTAAAAAAATGCCAGTTTTGCGGCCTTTTATTTTTCCAGATTCGATATGATGCTTTTTACCTCCGTAGCCAATTTTATTTCCGCAAAAACTGCTAACAAACACTACATATTGACATGGCTGTTATTGACGGTTCAAATCTTGTCGGCCCAGCAAACGCCCAAATCTCCGGACGAATTTTTACCCCATAAAATTGGCGCCGCCTTCACACCACATCACCTTCAGGTGGATTATTTTGAATATCTGGCTTCACAGTCGCCTGCGACTATGAAGCTTGAAAAGTATGGACAGACCAATGAAAGCCGTCCATTGCAATACGCCATTTTCTCTTCACCCGAAAACATGGCCCGACTCGAGCAAATCCGGCATAACAACCTTCGACTGGCGGGCATGGAAGAGGGCAAGGGTGATGTAAGCAATCCGGTGGTAATCGTCTGGATCAGTATGAGCGTACATGGCAACGAACCTTCCGGCGCAGAAACCAGTATGCCATTGGCCTGGCAATTAGCCACCCAAACCGATACCAGCATCCGTGCATGGCTGCGCAATACGGTGGTGATCCTTGATCCGTCACTCAACCCTGACGGCTATGACCGCTATACACACTGGAACCGAATGGCCTCCAACCTTCAGGTAAATGCCAATAAAGATGCTCGCGAGCATCATGAACCCTGGCCTGGTGGCAGGTACAATCACTACTATTTCGACCTAAACCGCGACTGGGCATGGGCAACACAAACCGAAACCCGGCAGCGATTGGTGTCATATCATCGCTGGCTTCCGCATATACACCCCGACGAACACGAACAAGGCATCAACGAGCCTTACTACTTTGCTCCCGCAGCCGAGCCAATGCATGATTTTATCACGACCTGGCAGCGCGATTTTCAAACAGAAATCGGCGCCAACCACGCCCGATACTTTGACCAGAATGGCTGGCTGTATTTTACCAAAGAAGTGTTTGACCTGTTCTATCCCTCTTACGGGGATACTTACCCCATGTTCAATGGCAGCATCGGTATGACATACGAACAAGCGGGCGGCCCGGCCGGTGGCAGAGCGGTTTTTAATGACACAGGCGATACGCTTACGCTGAAAGACAGGATTGCACACCACATGACAACGAGTCGTTCAACCCTCGAAATGGCCAGCAAAAATGCCCAGCGTATTGTTGAAAATTTCAGGGATTATTATAGCAAAACGAGTGCGCAGCCACAGGGTGTTTATAAATCCTTTATCGTAAAATCCACCAACAACCCAAACAAAATCAATGAATTATGCCATTTGCTTGATCGCCATAACATTAAATATGGTTTGGTAGGCAAAGGCATGAGTGGCGTAAAGGCCTTTGACTATGCTTCAGGAAAAGACATTTCGGCCAGTATCAGCCCTGATGATCTGGTGATTAGTGCATACCAGCCAAAATCTGTGCTGATTCAGGTATTATTTGAGCCGGAAGCGCGTTTGCAGGATTCGCTGACTTATGACATCACCGCCTGGTCGTTGCCCTTTGCGCAAGGGCTTGAAGCCTACGCATTAAAGGATAAAGTGGAACCCAAACGCCCGTTTCAATACTATCAAGCCCCAAAAGTGCAGGTGCCAACTCCTGTTTATTCCTGGGTAATTCGTCGAAAAGGGCTGGAGGAATCCCGGTTCATTGGTGAACTGCTGCGCGACGGTGTGAAGGTGCGTTCGGCGCGCAAACCCTTTGCTGCTGCCGAGCAACAATATGAAGCCGGAACTTTTGTTATCCATCGCGCCGACAACCGCATCATTGCCAATGATCTCGACCGGATGGTGATGAATGCAGCGCAGCGCAACAATGTACCCTTGCAAGCGATCCTGTCAGGCTTTGTCAGCAAAGGCGCTGACTTTGGCGCCGAGTCGTTTCACCTGATCGAAAAACCGGAAGTCGCTATCGTTTATGGCGACGATGTGGATGTTACGGCTTATGTCCATTTATGGTACCATTTCGAACAGGAACTGGGTCACGCCATTACGCCTATTGAGCAAAACAGGCTGCATCGTTCCAATTTGCATGAATATTCTACCCTGATATTTCCCGACGGTCAATACAACCTGAGTGAATCAGCGATCAATGCTGTCGAACGCTGGGTACAAAACGGCGGCAAACTCATTTTGCTGGAAGGCGCTATTCAGGCATTGAGCAGCAAGCCGGATTTTGTGTTGAAGGAAAAAAATATTGACGCAACCGATTCCATGCCCGACATGATCTTTTACTCCGGCCGCGAACGCGACAATGTTTCAGCCAATAATCCGGGCGCTATCGTCAGGGCAAGAGTAGATAATACGCACCCCATCGGAGCGGGTTTGCCAGAGCATTATTATTCCATCAAAGTTAGCACAGCCACTTATGAAATGCCCGAAAAGGCCACGGCCGTTGTCTGGCTGGAAGATAATTACAAGTCCTGGGGTTTTATCGGTAGTCGCATCAAGCCACATCTTAAAAAGACGCCCATTGTCGCTACGCAATCTCATGGTCGTGGCGAAGTGATTTATTTCGTTGATAGTCCGGTGTTTCGTTGTTTTTGGTGGCAAGGCCGCCAATTACTTGACAATGCCATTTTTGATTAATGCGCTGAGCGGTTGTTGAAACTTCTCTGCTGATAAAAAAACTACGGGCTGCTCTGTCTTGCAACAGAACAGCCCGTTTTTGTTTTCATGGCTGAGGGAAAGGCCACATTTTCCTTGTCACATCGACCTCTTTTTCTATTACTCCCCTGCTGCGATAATCCGGCCACTGGCCTGACGTTCGCCGTCTTTGAGGATATTCCAAAACAATACTCCTGATGGCAAAGCGTCGCGTTGCAGCGTGCATTGGTTTCCCGTGAAATCCTGAGCGCTCACTTGTTTGCCAAGGGCATCAAAAATGACCAAACGATACTGCCCTGAAGCCGCTTTTTCACTCAACGTGAAAGTAGTCTTTTCCATAAACGGATTTGGCGCAACGGTCACGTTCAGGTCTAATGATGGCTCGTCTGTTTTGACGGTATAATATTCGCCGTAAGTCCGCCATACAGTATTGGTAATAACGGGCTTGTTTTGGTCAAAATAGATCGCCGCGCTATTACCGACAGCAGTGCCTTGAGGCAATCCATCCACAGGATAGATACTAAACTGTATAAAGCCC
>JADZBJ010000253.1 GCA_020852155.1 Saprospiraceae bacterium
CAGCGTTTCAGCCTTGTCGCTTTGTAAGACAATGCTTTGATCGGGCTGTGCCGGATAACCGCCCAATACGGCCACCAAACCCTGATCTGTCCTGAATCCGCTGGCATAACAGCGCTCAAACAGCACACCTTCGCGTATCAACGCACTGAAATTCGGACAAACGCCCGCTTCGCCGCCCAGTTCTTCAATGACCTGAGCCGTCATGCTTTCCATCAGAATAAACACCAGATTGGGCCGCGAACTATCAGGCAGCATGGCCCACGGCTTATGATTCATGCCCGGCGTTATCATCAAATCAGTCAGGGCATTTTTTGCCTGCTGATCGTCCATGAAATGATAGGCATTGCCGGCATTTCGCGCCTCCAGTTGGCTGTGAATCAGGTGCCAGGCTGTATTGGTCGCAGCATGATTATCAAAAATATGATCGGAATAGGCTACGGCGCTTTCATTAATGGGCATTACGCCCACTCCCCCGCGAATGGCCAGTGCTGTCAATGCCAGCAGGGGCAACAACCACAGCGTTTGCCAGCGACTGACCGCCAAATTCGAAAAAACACGACCGGCGACTCGTTTATAAACGCCTATGCCCATCAGCAAAAAACTGACGTACAGCAGCACACTGACAACCTTGAACACGCCAGACATGGAATCGAGCAGTGCGCGTGGTGTGCGCATATAAGCCAGCGCGCGATGATTGAGCAGGGTGTCCCATTCTTCATACAGGAAAATATTGGCGCCAAATACCAGCACCAGAACACCCACCAGCAAATAGTTAAACCAGTGAATGCTTTTTTCAAAAAACGGCTGCGCACGAGCGCCTGCCACCTGCCCTGCCGCCCACAGCAACAAGGGAACCAGCATCAGGTAGCCCGCCATACTCATATCCAGCGGCAACGCGTGGTAAAACGATGGCCATACGGACAATGGATGCTTGTCTGACCATCTCGAAAAAAGCCATAACACAAACCAAAGCCGGAATACGAAGAAAAACAACAACCAGAAGATGGCCAATCGAAATGGATAACGGAGTACGGATAACATTTTCAGGTATTTATTTCCAAACACTGTTCAAAGACTCAACCTCGTACTTCGAGATGCCCGGCGGTCGGCCCTGGCCAAACAGTCTGTATTCGTTAAAAGGCTTATTCGGGAAAAATGTTTCTGTCATGGCCAGCAAACCATTGTCCACAAACAGTTCTACGGAGGAAACATCGGCGATGACCCTGAATTTAATACGGCCATTCACGGCGGTATAAGGCGCGGTATGCCGACCGGCGAAATGCTCCGAAAAATCGCTCATTCCGGAACGTGTGCGGTCAATAAAAACCTCTTTTTTCGCCGCATCGTAGCCGATTTGAAGGACTTCATTGTCCTGATTATTGAGTTGAAAACCGAACGGAGCGACCTGCCCGTTTTCAGGCAATACAAATTCTATTTCGGCACTGAGGGGCTGGCGGAATTTTTCGGCCAAAACCCAGGGCGCAGCATTGGGCTGTTGCTGCAATGTTCGATTTTTCAAACCTGCAAATTCCCTGACGGGTTGCTGCACCAATTTCACCCCGTCGGCGGTGCGCTGAAGGGTGAGTTCGCGAGGCAGGGTCATGGCGCTGCGCCAGGTTTGAGTCGGGACTTTCTGGGCGTATTGCCAGTTGCTCATCCATCCGATAAAGAGGCGGCGGCCATCCGGTACATTATTCCAGGTGACGCCAGCGTAGTTGTCTTTGCCGTAATCCAGCCAGCGCAACGGGCCATTCGGGCTGTCGCTTTGAAATTTTTTCCCGTCAAACTGCCCTGTAAAATACAATGTCCCAGAACCGCCATTCGGGCCGCCCGAACCGAGGCTAAGCAGGAGCGTCCAGCGCTTTTCAGTTGAACCTTCAACGGGCAACTCAAATAAATCCGGACATTCCCACGGGAAACCCGGGCTATTGGCCAGCGGCCCGAAACGGCCGGTTTCTGTCCAGTTTTTCAAGTCTTTTGAACTGTAAAAACGAAGATGATCCTTAACGGCCAGCACCATTGCCCAGCGTTTTTCGGCAGCGTACCAGAACACTTTGGTGTCCCTGAAATCTTTCAGCCCTTCTGTGTTCGGGATGACCGGATTGCCTTTGTATTTCGTCCAGGTTCGGCCTTTATCATTTGAAAATGCGATGCCTTGATATTGAAAATCATTTCGCGATGCTTTTTCACCAGCCATATCGTGATAAGTAAACATGGCCACCAGCGGCGGTTCACTCCCGGTCTGGAAACCGGAAGTATTATCAACATCCACCACCGCCGAACCGGAGAATATATAACCCAGTGTGTCCGGCGCGAGCGCGACAGGCAGGTGTTCCCAATGCAGCAAATCGCTGCTGACGGCATGACCCCAGTGCATGGGCCCCCAGACGATATCACCGGGATAATATTGATAAAACAGGTGGTATTCACCGGCATAATAGACCAATCCGTTGGGATCATTCATCCATTTTGCCGGAGGCGAAAAATGCAACTGCGGGCGATGCGGCTCCTGATAGTTGCCAGTTGTGCGTGTTGTGCGGCAGCCTATATGCAGCAAGGCCATCAGGAGTGCAGCAGCGATGTATTTCATCATGAACATGTAATATTGTGACATGAATCAAATGGCTTTATTCAAAATTTGGTGTTTTCTGGTTGCAATGATCGCAATTTCAGGAAAAAACGATCAACTTTTTGCACAAACAGCCCACCCGCCCCTGCTATCCCTGACCCCGGCCGACACCTTGCACAAGGGCCGTCTGTGGCTCATGGGCACCACAGCAGCCGCAGGGTATAGTGCCACAATGGTGGGTTTGTACCACGCCTGGTATGCGGATTTCCCGATCACGAAATTTCATACGATTAACGACAACCGCGAGTGGAATCAAATGGATAAAATGGGCCACTGGCTCATGTCGTATCAGGAAGCGCGCTGGACTTACGGGGCCTCCCGATGGATGGGATTCAAGCCAACCGCATCCGCCTGGATGGGTTTTGCCGCCGGAGAATTGATTCAGACTTCTTTTGAGGTTTTCGACGGCTTTTCTGCGCAATGGGGCTGGAGTTGGGGCGATGTTGCGTTGAATACGCTCGGGTCGGGGTTGTTTCTGGGACAACAACTTAAATGGAAAGAACAGCGAATTGTCATGAAAATGAGCGCCTGGCCCGTAAAATACAGCGACGAAAAACTATACCCGGTCTGGCCGGTGGGCAACACACAATACACGACCATGAGCGATCGCGCGAAGGAATTGTACGGCACAGGCCCGCTCAATCTTTTTCTGAAAAACTACAACACGCTGGTGGTCTGGGCCTCTGTGAACCCTCGTTCATTCAGTCATCGGGAAGATGGCTGGTGGCCTCGCTGGCTGAACGTAGCCGTTGGCATGGGCGCTGATAATCTTTTTGAAGGGTTTGGCTACACCTGGCAAGCCGACAAAACATGTGCTACCGGCGATTGTATTACTTATCAGGTGGATAAACAGCGTTTCCCGCGTTCGCGCCAGTTATACTTGTCACTTGACCTTGATTTGACACGCATTCCCGTAAAAAATCGCTTCCTGCGCTCATTGTTGTACACGGCCAATATCATCAAAATCCCCGCGCCGACGCTGGAATGGCATCAGCAAAACGGCCTTCGATTCAGACCCATCTGGTTTTGATAAACAAAATTATGGCAACAGGAAGGTGCGTAGCACCGCAACGTCGGTAAAAAAAGGCGCCGATGGTCACAATCAAACCATAGGCGCCTTTTAAATCAGACTCAAATGGTCTGACCGGAAATGTGTGGAGAGGAAACCGACCCTACCCCCCAGTGGATCGGTTCCTGCTACCACGAGGCTTAAGACCACGTTTGGCCTTAAATTTTTGGCCAGTTTCTCAGCCATTTTTTCCCAAGTGCTCAACAAGGCAATGGAGAAAAAACGACGATCACCAGCCAATAGAATATGAACTGCTGACTGGTAAGGGGCAAGGACTATGCCAAACAGTATCTCTTATTGCGGTAAGGCGGCGGTAATTATGTCAGATGGGTGACAAAAAATAGCATTGTAGCATTATTTCTCTGCTATGAAAAACTTTAATCGGCAGTTAGAACACGATTTGCTACTTTCGCGCCTCGCTTTCCTTATGAATTTTCTTTTTCAACTGTTAGGTATCGGCGATCAGCCAAAGTCACAATTGCCCGACACGGCATTCGGGCGCTTTTCGGATGCCTACAAATCGGAGCAACAGCAAGCCTATTTTGACGAATCACTGCAACTGTTTGAAGAAGGCAAGCACCTCGAAGCGTACCGGACTTTTTTCGAGTTCCTGTACAATTACAAACGCGACAACCTCCAGCTGCGCGAAGAAAACGATACCCTGTATTTTCAATTCTGGCAAGGTTCGCAACGCATTAGCGGTATAGCCGATGCGCAAAAAGTGAGCGCAGAAAGTCGCATCGCCAAGGCCCGCGACCTGAATGTAGGTTTCCTGCGCCGCCTGATGGAGGCCAATTTTCAATTGAAATTTTGCCGCTACGCGCTGGATAGCCAAAACAATATCTGCATCCGTTTCGACACGTACACCACCGACGGATCGCCGCAAAAACTGTTGTATGCCTTGCGCGAACTCGCTATTCAGGCAGACAAACAGGACGACCTGCTGCTGGAAGAGTTCAAAATGCTCGAACCTTTCGAGGAAAGGCAGTTCGCCCCCATTTCAGATCAGGAAAAACAAATCAAATACGATTACCTGCACAGCCAGATTCAGCAGGCTTTTGCATTGATAGACAAGGCACAACCCGATCCGAACAGGTATCCGGGCGCGTATGCCTACATGCTGCTCGCGCTGGCTTTCAAGATTGATTATTTAGTCAGGCCGGAAGGTTACTCCATGGATGTGCTGGAAAAAGCATATTCCGCCTACTTTGAAAAAAACAACCATACGCCTCAAATCAAGATCAATCTGGTGCGCCGCGAATTGCAAAAATTGCTCGACCGGCCACAGGAAGCCTTGAACAATGAATTCTATCGCACCATCAGTACGTTCGGGGCTAATCCGGCCATCGGACACGAATCGGTGGTCAACCTGATCAACAGCGAATTGCCGAATATGGACTGGCCGCTGCAACAAAAACACCTGGAACTGGCCTTTGCCGTACCGCAATACATCGCTGGTTTTGCGCTGTTTCACTATGCGCCGCCGAAGCCCGTTCGCGAATTGTTGCACCTGTTCTTCGAAGTGAGCGAAGCGCCTTTTTTCAGGTCGCTTGGTTTTGCCAATGAGTATCAGGTATCTACCGGGCAACTGAACAAAACGGCTATTCAAAAAGCCGTCAAGCAGGTACTGCATCGCAATAAATCGCACTACCCTTACCTCAAATACACACCCGAATCCCTGAATTACGAGTCCATGCCACTATTCGGCAAGACCTTTTTTCAAATGATACGCGACCTAGACCTTGGCAGAAATGGGTGATTTTGTTGACATATACCGGCAGACGATTGTACAGATTGCTACGCCATTCAGCACAGGCACAGGCTTTTTCCTGCCTGACCGTAACGTCATTGTGACCAATCATCACGTGATCGAAGGCAACCGTCAGGTTGTTATTGAAGGCACTTGCTTCCCGAAGCAGATTGTAAGGGTGCTGTATATTGACCAGAAATACGATCTGGCATTCCTCAAAGCGCCCACCGACATTCAGCCCGTGCCCAATATTACGCTCGGAACGCTCCGCGAAGCCCGGGTAGGCGATTCTGTGATGGCTATCGGGCATCCTTTCGGACTTAAATTTTCCGTAAAAAGGGGTATTGTTTCGAATGCTGCCGAGTTGATGAACGGCATACCGTATCTGCACATTGACGCGGCCCTCAATCCGGGCAACTCCGGTGGTCCATTGGTTAATGCAGAAGGTGAAGTGATCGGTATCAACACTTTTGTCATTAAAAACGGCGATAATACCGGCTTTTCACTGCCTGTACGTTACCTGAGCGAGTCGCTGGAAAATTTTGAAAAAGCGCAATCAGATAATGCCTGTCGCTGCACAGCATGCCAGAACGTCGTGACGCCCGAGACTGCGGATAATGAATTTTGCAGCCATTGCGGTACGCGTATTGAATTACCTCAATCAGCCGATGAATATTCGGCGAGCGGCGTGCCACGTACCATCGAACGCCTGATCGCTCAACTGGGGCACAATGTCGAACTAAGCCGCAGCGGCCCCAATGCATGGGAAATCAAACATGGTTCGGCCAATATCGTCATTACCTACCACGCTCAAAGCGGACTTATGTCAGCCGACGCCGTGCTGTGCCAATTGCCCGGCACCAATATCAAACCGCTGTACGAATACCTGCTTCGCCAAAACTACAACAATGAAGGCATCGCTTTCAGCGTGAATGAGCAAGATATCGTGCTGTCACTCCTCATTTTTGACCGTTACCTCAACGAAGACACAGGCCTCTCACTCATGCGAACGCTGTTCGAACAGGCTGACCGCTATGACAATCACCTGGTAGAAGAATTTGGCGCTACCTGGAAGGTGGAGGCGTAAAAGTTGAAAAATTGTTGAAGTGGTTGAAAGTTGAAGTGGTTGAAAGTTGAAGGTTGGGTTTTTCCAATGTCCACAAAAGTTGTCCTCCTGAACGAAGTGAAGGATCTGCTGCCCACGAAGGGGGTACGCTCCACAACTGTCTGGCCAGATCCTTCACTTCGTTCAGGATGACAACTTTATTTACTGGGTCAACTTTCAACAAAATTCAACCACTTCAACCTTCAACAACCTTTCAACTTTCAACAAAATTCAACTTTTCAACCATTTCCCCGGCTATGTCCGATCCATCTCAAACACCGCCGAATTGCTTTAGTCTCGAAGAAGTGCAAGCATTTCAGGCTTTTGAAAATCAGATTTTACAGGGTATCAACTACTACGTCTGGCTGCACTACGACGAACAAGGCGCAGCGCATTTCCGCTTTTTGTTTGCCATACAATTCGTCACAGGTCCAGAACAGGCATTGATGATTTCATCGGGCCAGGACTCCGAAGCCATTCGAATTTTGGACAACAACGAACTGATTGATACCGCGCGACAATTGCAGCAATTGCACGGACGCGCTATGGTACAGGTCATTCCGGCTTCGGCGCAACCCTTGTGGGCAGACCTGATTGGTCAACCCTTAGAGGCAATCCGGTTGTCAAAAGATGAATCCGGGCTTTATCTGAATGATGCCTTGCAACTGGATTTTGGCACGGCGAACATCACTATCGCCTTGCAGCAGGAGGGAGAAGGATTAACCCTGCTCCGGTAAAAACACGCGTACCATCATGGCCAATCCAAACAACACCAAGAGCCAGCCTATCAGCATTTGTACACGTCGGATATGGTCAGGTGTCAGGAATTTGCGCAGACGTTTAGCGCCATAGGCTTTCAGGGTATCGGCCAGCACCAGCGTACCCAGCATGCCTGTAAAAAATACCAGCGTTTCCCGTGTATTCCAGTTATTGGGAATCAAAACCGCACCTGACAAGCCAATCCAGAAAAATACAGTAAAAGGATTAATCGTATTCAATAAAAAACCCCTTACGCTCCACAGCCAGTATGGCTTGTGCCGGTTTTCACGAACATGAAGCGGATTTTTTTCCGACTTTTTCTTCAGTAAAATGCCTGCTCCAAACGCAAATAAAATCAAACCTCCGGCAACACCTGCACTCGTCCGGAATGCCGGCAAGGCTGCCAGACGCTCCAAAGACGACAAACTACTGGTGACAATGCCCATAAAAAGCAAATCGCTCGTCCAGATGCCAAAGGCTACTGAAATACCTGCGCGAAAACCCTGAACCAGCGCCGCCTCTACAATGGCAAACAACAGCGGTCCGATCAGGAAACTCAGTGAAATACCAAAAAGGACACCTTGGATCAAATTTTTCCCGGATTTAATTGATTAAATTTGTTGGTTGGGGGGATAGAGACAAGGCTCGCCTTGTCTCTATCTATCCCAACGCGCAAAGAAAATCAAACCACCGATTCTATGTTACCCGATTTTTTACAACAAATTAAAGATCGCCTCAACCAACCCCTGCCCGGCCGTGAAGTGCAATACGAGATGGCCAGCCTGCGTCGAATACAGGAATTGACGTCTTTGTCTTTTTCGGCACCCGACGATGCGAAAATTGCCTGTGTGCTCATCCTCACCTGGCCCGATGCCAGCGGCAACTGGGCAACGGCCCTCATTCAGCGCACCAGTAACCCCAACGACCGACACAGCGGACAAATCAGCTTTCCCGGCGGCCGATACGAACCCGACGACCCCAGCCTGGAACACGTCGCCCTGCGCGAAGCACAGGAAGAAATTGGTATTGCTCCCGATCAGGTAGCTATTATTGGGCGACTCACCGAATTATACATTCCCGTCAGCAACTTTCTGGTACACCCTTTTGTGGGCTGGACACCTCGCGAGCCGTCGTTCGTTCTGCAAGCCGGCGAAGTCGAGCGCATCCTCACCCCTACCCTGAGCTGGCTCCGACAGCCGCAGGCTAAAAAAGCCACATCCATTCAAATTGGCAGCGGCGCACAATTGACGAATGTTCCTTTCTTCGATGTCGAAAATCATGTAGTTTGGGGCGCAACGGCCATGATAATCAATGAATTATTAGCAATTTTGCCCGATTAGAAACAGTGAAATAATAACTTATAGTCAACTCAAAGCGGTCTTGAACGACTCAAGTCTGTAAATCATTGAAAATCATGAAAATCAATCACGAAAATCTTCAAAATCACATAAATCCGGGTATAGTCTATGCAATACGAACTCAGCCATTGGGAATATGAAAGTTTCTACCGCGATATTGATGTTGCGGTAATTGGAAGTGGCATCGTCGGGCTGGCCGCAGCATTGCACCTCAAAGCCCTGCGCCCAACCATGAATGTAGCCATCATTGAGCGCGGGCCTTTGCCTGTTGGCGCTAGCACGCGAAATGCGGGTTTCGCATGCTTCGGTTCCATGACCGAACTCATGGACGACCTCACGCACATGAGCGAGGACGATGTTTTGTCGGTGGTCGAAAAACGCTGGCGCGGATTGCAGGCTCTTCGCCAACTGGCCGGCGACGAAAACATGGACTATCACGGCTGGGGCGGTTATGAAATGTTCACCGATGAGGAGGAAAATATATTTCAGGCCTGCTGCGAACGCATGCCCGAATTCAATGAAAAAATCGGGCGAATCACTGGCCACCCGGAGGTTTATCGCGTGGCTGACGAGCGTTTGCCCAAATTCGGCTTTAAAGGCGCGCGCCGACTGATCCTCAATCAGGCCGAAGGGCAGGTCAACACCGGGCGTATGATGTCAGCGCTGTTGGCTAAAGCGCAGGCCGCCGGCATCAGGACGATCAACGGACTGGCCATTCGCCGGATGCACGATGAAGGTTCGGGCGTAACCCTTGAAATGGAGCCGGGCTGGACGATTCAGGTGCCCAAAGTGCTGGTTTGCGTCAACGGTTTTGCCCGTCAGTTGCTGCAACGTGATGATGTATGGCCCGCCCGCAATCAGGTTTTAGTCACCAAACCCATACCCGGACTTCGGGTGGAAGGTTGTTTCCACTACGACCGCGGTTATATTTATTTCCGCAACCTCGACGGGCGCATCCTGCTGGGCGGCGGCCGCAACCTGGATTTTGAAGGTGAAAAAAAGGAGGATTTCGGTGCTCATGATCGCATTCGCGAAGCCCTGACCAATTTTTTGCATACGGTCATTTGTCCTGATGAAAAACCAGAAATTGATCGCTGGTGGACAGGCGTAATGGGCCTTGGCCCGGTGAAAAAGCCGATTATTGAACAAACTTCGGCCAACGTTACTATCGCGGTGCGTATGAGCGGCATGGGCGTGGCCATCGGTACTTTAGTCGGGCAACAGGGCGCGGAATTGCTGCTGAAGGCGTAACCATTACTTGACTTTCTGCGAAACAAGACAACAACGAATCCCTATTTTGAAAGAAACAGCCTATTGTTGGGCCTCAACAAGAGAACCTCAAAGGAAACAACATTGCAAACAGGTTACCAGTATCAATTTGATTACAAAATAAATGATGAAACAGGAAGAGACTTTCTTCAATTCGGATTGTACATCAAATGTCCAGAAATAGCAGTTTCAACTAAGTGTTAAATCCCTGATTTACACCTTTGCCATTTGTTAACAGCCCACCAGGCACCATTTTTTTTACGACGCCCATACTTTTGCGGCGTCATGACAGGAATACGTCACCTGCTATATCCGTTTATCTTTCTGCTGGCCTATGGTAATCTGGCGCATTCTGCTGCCAACCATAGCCCAACACGCTGTTCGATTGATGACCACATCAAACAACAGGTTGTTGCTGCATTTATTGAAGATGCAGACCTCTCCGATCAGTTTGACGAGGAATTGCCTTACATTCTGGAAGAAAATTCTTCTTCAAGCAATGATGACGACAACAGTAGCAACAACGACGATTTTGAGCAGGAAAGCAACGACCTGAGTGAATGGCATTCGCGCCTTCATATTGCATACCTTGACCGGCATCTCGCTTTCGCCGGCCAGCCGCTGCGCTCCAATACTGCTCCGCTCTATCTGCTCAACAGGGTTTTCAGAATCTAGAGCGACCTCCTTCCCACTTTTTCATATTCAATCTACGCCGCTTGTCTTTGCGGCGCAGGTTCCTTTTGCTGTTTTGATCCATACCCTGACGGTACTGGCCTACAGCAACTCCGCTTGACTTTATTGCATTAACCACTCCAATCTCTTAAACATCATGATTAGACTTATGATGCTGGCAGGATTTGCATCCTTGTTGGCTTTTCAGAACTGTACGACCGCCACTGCCGAAAAACAGGAAAACACAGAAAGCACAGGCAAATTCATTGTGACACAGCCTGTAACGATGGACACTTCGTTCATCAAAGAATATGTTTCTCAAATACGTTCGATTAGAAACATTGAAATCCATGCACAGGAAAAGGGATTTCTGCAAAATATCTATGTAGATGAAGGACAATTCGTGAAGAGCGGACAACTATTGTTCAAAATCATGCCTTCGCTGTATGAGGCTGAATTGCAAAAAGCGCAGGCCGAAGCAAAAGCCGCTGAAATTGAATTGCAAAATGCTACGGCACTGGCTGAAAAGAACGTGATTTCCAAAAATGAACAAGCGCTGGCACAAGCTAAACTGGAACAGGCAAAAGCAGCAGTAACCATGGCTAAAGTCCACTTGTCATTCACCGAAATCCGCGCCCCCTTCGATGGTTATATTGACCGCATTCCGAAAAAAGTAGGCAGCCTGATTGATGAAGGCGAACTCCTGACCAGCCTGTCGGACAACAGCAAAATGTTCGCTTATTTCAACGTTTCCGAACCGGAATACCTCGAATACCAAACCAACGTAAAAGGCCGCGCCGAAAATGTCATCAGCCTGATGCTGGCCAATGGCCAAACCCATAAATACAAAGGAAAGGTAGAAGTCATCGAAAGCGAATTTGACAGTGAAACAGGGAATATCGCATTTCGCGCGCTTTTCCCCAATCCGGACAACCTGCTTAGAAATGGCGAAACGGGTAAAGTTGTCATGAGAATGCCGATTAAAAATGCGCTCATTATTCCGCAAAAGGCAACTTACGAAATTCAGAACAAGAAATATGTCTTCGTTGTGGGCGCTGATAACGTACTCAAATCTCGCGAAATCACCATTACAGGGGAGGTGCCGGATTTGTATGTAGTCAGAAGCGGCCTTAACCCGGATGAGAAGATTTTGCTGGAAGGCATTCAGAAAGCAAAAGACGATGAGAAAATTGAATTCGAATTTCAGGAGCCCAAAGAGGTCGTCTCGAATTTGAAATTGAAAGCCGAGTAATCCCTTCTCTTTTCGTAAAAACCTGGCAGCGTTTCAGGGACAGCAAAAGCAGACACTATTTACCTGAAAAGGTTACTTTTTAAAGTCAACCCAAAGTGGTTTTGAACGATTTGCGTCTGTAAATCTTTGAAAATTGCTTAAATCCTGGTATAAGTTTGATGCGACGCATCAGACACAAACAGGGCTATGGGCCGACAGTTCCGAAACGCAATTGCCATAGTTTTTACCCCATTTTTAAACTTACGGAAATGTTTAAAATATTTATACATCGACCGGTGCTGTCGATTGTAATATCCCTTATTATTGTTTTCATGGGCGCCTTGTCGCTCGTGAAGTTGCCCGTAACGCAATTCCCCTCTATTTCGCCGCCAAAAGTGAATGTGGTCGCGGAATATCCGGGTGCGAATAACGAGCTCATGACCAAGGCCGTAATCATCCCTCTGGAAAGGGCTTTGAACGGTGTGCCGGGCATGAAATACATTACTTCCGATGCCGGTAACGACGGTGAAGGCATGGTGCAAATCTTCTTCAACCTCGGCACCGACCCCAACCAGGCGTCCCTGAACGTACAAAACCGCGTGGCTTCAGTGGTCAACAAACTGCCGCCGCTGGTCGTACGTGAAGGCGTGAAAATCTCGCGCGAGGAGTCCAACATGTTGATGTACATCAACTTGTTCAGTACCGACTCGCTGGCCGACCAGAAGTTTCTGTTCAACTTCGCCGACATCAACCTGCTTTCAGAATTGCGCCGGGTAGATGGCGTCGGTTTTGCCGATATCCTGGGTAACCGGGAATACGCCATGCGTATTTGGCTCAAACCCGACCGATTGCTGGCCTACAAAATTTCCGCAGAGGAAGTCATGGAAGCGCTCAGCGCACAAAGCCTTGAAGCCTCTCCAGGTAAAACGGGCGAAAGTTCAGGCAAGCGCTCTCAGGCATTTGAATATGTACTGAAATATCCGGGCCGTTTCACCACAGAAGAAGAATATAGCAACGTTGTCTTGAGGGCAAGCCCTAATGGTGAAATGCTGCGCCTTAAAGACGTGGCCAGGATTGAATTCGGCAGCTCGATGTACGACATTTACTCCAACCTGAATGGCAAACCGTCAGCAGCGATCGTACTCAAGCAATCGTATGGTAGTAATGCCAGCCAGGTCATCAAGGACGTGAAGGCCAAACTGAAGGAAATCAAGGCTAATTCTTTTCCTACAGGCATGGATTACGAGATGAGTTATGACGTATCCACGTTTTTGGATGCTTCCATCGAGAAAGTATTGCACACACTGGTTGAGGCATTTTTGTTGGTGGGTCTTGTGGTGTTTTTGTTCCTGGGCGACTGGCGTTCGACGCTGATTCCGACGATTGCAGTACCGGTATCGCTGATTGGCACCTTTATGTTCATGCAATATTTTGGTATTACGCTCAACATGATTACGCTGTTTGCGCTGGTACTTGCCATTGGTATTGTTGTGGACAATGCGATTGTCGTCGTGGAGGCAGTTCACGCCAAAATGGAGACCAAGCACCTGCCACCGGTTCAGGCGACGGAAGAGGCCATGCACGAAATCAGTGGCGCTATCATTGCCATTACGCTGGTGATGGCAGCGGTATTCATTCCCGTAGCCTTTATGTCGGGCCCGGTCGGTATTTTTTATCGCCAGTTTTCCATAACCATGGCGACGTCCATCGTGCTTTCCGGTTTGATCGCTTTGACGCTGACGCCTGCGCTTTGCGCCATGATGTTAAAAAATACGCACGGACAACCCCGCAAGAAAACGATCTTGAACAGGTTGCTGGATGGTTTCAATAACTGGTTTAATAACCTGTCGTCGGGTTATCGGAATATTTTGAAATTGATCGTCAACAGGCGCGTGATAACGCTGGGTGTCTTGGTGGCATTTTTTGCCGGAACCTGGTATTTCAATAACACCCTGCCTACAGGTTTTATTCCGAGCGAGGATCAGGGTATGTTTTACGCCGTTATCCAAACGCCGCCGGGGTCCAGCCTTGAACGGACCAACGAGGTGGCAGAAAGGCTGCAAAAAATTGCCGAGGAAATCGAAGATGTACAATCTGTATCCTGCCTGGCCGGTTATGAAATCCTGACCGAAGGCACCGGCGCAAACTCGGGCACTTGCCTGATTAACCTGAAACGCTGGGACGAGCGCAAACACTCGGCCCGCGAGGTGATCGAAGAAATTGAAGAGCGTTCAAAAGACATTGCGGGCGCTACCATCGAATTCTTCCAGCCACCGGCAGTACCGGGCTATGGCGCGGCAGGTGGTTTTGAACTGCGCTTGCTGGACAAAGCAGGTTCGGGCGACTATAAAAAGATGGAAACCGTCAACACCGAGTTTGTAGAGGCGCTCAACCAGCGTCCTGAACTATCGTCGGTTTTCTCCTTTTACAGTGCGAGTTTCCCGCCGTACATGTTGCGCATTGATAACGATATCGCACAGCAAAAAGGCGTGAGTATCGAAAATGCAACCAATACGCTTTCCACTTTGCTCGGTAGTAACTACGAGATCAGTTTCATCAAGTACGGACGTCAATACAAGGTCATTGTTCAGGCATCACCGGAATATCGCGCTTTGCCGGAAGACATCCTGAAATTGTATGTCAAGAACGACCGTGAAGAGATGGTGCCATTTTCGGCATTTATGAAAATGGAAAAAGTGTACGGCCTTTCAGAGATTACACGACACAACCTGTATAATGCTTCAGAAATCAGCGGACAGGCAGCGCAAGGATACAGTAGCGGCGACGCCATCAAAGCCATTAATGAAGTGGCTGAGAAATTTCTGCCTCGCGGCTTCGGTATTGACTGGGCTGGTATCTCCAGGGACGAGGTGGCGCGTGGCAACGAAGCCTTGTACATCTTCATGATTTGTCTGGGTTTTGTGTACCTGATTCTGGCTGCGCAATACGAAAGTTTTATCCTGCCGTTTGTGGTCATTCTATCGCTGGCCACCGGTGTTTTCGGGGCCTTTCTCTTTTTGAAACTTACGGGACTGGAAAACAATATTTATGCCCAGGTGGCTATCGTCATGCTGATCGGTCTGCTGGGTAAAAATGCTGTGTTGATCGTCGAATTTGCCGTACAACGACACCGGTCTGGCGATAGCGTATTTACAGCGGCCGTCGAAGGTTCTGTGGCGAGGTTCCGCCCGATCCTGATGACCTCTTTTGCCTTCATTGCAGGTTTGATTCCACTCGTATTTGCCACAGGCCCCGGCGCCATCGGCAACCGCACCATTGGTACGGCTTCTGCCGGCGGTATGCTTATCGGTACTGTCATGGGTGTATTAGTCATTCCCGGCTTGTATTATTTGATCGGTCGGAAATCAGAGCAAGTGCATTTTGTGACAGATGAAGAAGAAAATCCTTTAACAGAAGAAATAGATCACCATGTTGAATTCTAAAATATATCGCCTGCTCATTCTGCTCATTGCAGGAGTGGCGATAACGGCCTGTAAAGCGCCCTCCATTGCAACGCGAAACGCCAATACTGCGGTACCGGAGTCGTTTGGCAATACCACCCGGGACACGAGCAATATTGCTCAATTATCCTGGAAAAACTTTTTCAAAGACCCTGATTTGATTGCATTGATAGATGTTGCCTTGCAAAACAATCAGGAGTTAAACATCACCTTGCAGGAAATACAAATTTCCCGCAATGAGGTATTGATGCGCAAAGGCGCCATTTTCCCTTCAGTACGCGCAGGCGGCGGTATCGGACTCGAAAAAGTAGGTCGTTACACCAGCCAGGGCGCAGGCGATGCTTCGACTGAAATCACACCCGGCGAAGAAGTGCCGGAAGTATTGCTCGATTATGCTCCCGTGGCTTATGCCAACTGGGAAGTGGACATCTGGAAAAAACTTCGTAACGCGAAAAAGGCCGCTATTACGCGTTACTTGGCCAGCATGGAAGGGAAAAACTTTGTGGTGACCAACCTGATCGCAGAAATCGCCAGTTCATACTACGAGTTATTGGCGTTGGACGGTCAACTTCAGATTATTCGGCAAAATATCGAACTCCAGAAAAACGCCCTGGAAATTGTAAAAATTCAGAAAGAGGCCGCCCAAACAACCGAATTAGGCGTCCAGATATTTCAGGCAGAAGTACTGGCATCGCAGAGCATGGAATTTGAAATTCTGCGCAGGATTAAGGAAACTGAAAATCGCATCAATTTCCTGTTGGGCCGATACCCGCAGGAAATAAAGCGCACCAAAACAGATTTTCTCAACCTGCTGCCGAATGAAGTCCACACGGGTATTCCGACGGCTTTGCTGGCTAACCGGCCCGACATCCGGCAGGCAGAACTTGACCTGGCGGCGGCAAACATTGATATTAAAGTAGCCAGGGCAGAGTTCTACCCTTCCCTGGAAATATCGGCAGCGCTGGGCTTGCAGGCTTTCAAACCTTCATATCTGTTCAAATTCCCGGAATCATTGCTGTTCACCATGGCTGGCGAACTGGCTGGCCCGATCATTAACAGGGATGCCATCAAAGCGGAATTTTACAGTGCCAACGCCCGCCAGTTGCAGGCGCTGTACAACTACGAAAGGTCTATCCTGAACGCCTACCTGGGCGTTTCGACTCAACTGTCGAACATCAGCAACCTGGAGAAAAGTTATGCCCTGAAATCACAACAGGTAGATGCATTGAATCGGGCCATCAGCGCCTCCAACGACTTGTTCAAGTCGGCTCGTGTTGACTATTTTGAAGTCTTGATGACACAGCGGGATGTGCTGGAAGCCAAACTGGAACTGCTGGAAACCAAGCGTGACATGATGACCTCTGTGGTGCAAGTGTATCGCGAATTGGGCGGCGGCTGGAGATAACCCGTCGGGATTCCCGACATTTTGAGTTTAAAATTGAGAGCAAGGTTTTTCTTTTAAAGTGGAAGGCAGCCAGTAATTGGCTGCCTTTTTATTTTGGGGTGGTTCAATTCAGTTCTGTGATGAAAATTTATGGAAATTCAATACGTTATCCACCACTCAGCAGGTAAAAACAACGCCATACCATCAAGGCAAATATGTGTAATAGTTGATCCTTACCCATAAATTATTTAATATGTTGTCCATTAGATTAATAGCACTATCCACCCGCCTTCAAACGACCTCGGAGAGGTTATTATTTAATATAAACAATTCAAACATTTACACTTATTACAGTAATAGCGGCTGGACATCTACAAAACTTTGTCTATTATGTGCTTTCACCATGCTGATTTTTAGTTCTTGTAATGTCTCCAAAACTGAACAGGAAAAAAGTAAAAATGATGTGGATTTTATCATAGCAGAACTTTCTCCATCCGAGATAGAAAGCATTACATCAAAAGACTGTCCTGCTTACCCAAATATGGTAATTCGACGTTTAACAATTAAAAACAACGTGTATGATAAAATTGGGTTTTTTATTTCTAAAAAGTGTAACGGAACTGTCCCATATATAGGATATGATGCAACAACATATATTGTAGGCGATTCATTGGTTTCACAGGATTTCTCCTGTTTTCAATCTGGGCATAATACATTCATAAATAAAGGGGACAGCATAAGCTTATTTTTGAGTTCAAGAGTTTGGCACCCGCATGAAAAGCGCATATTCTCCACTTATGCAATTTTTGATAGCCTTAACCCGTACATTGGAAAGGATTTTAAATTTGTTGATTCATTATCAGTGTTAAAATGACACCTTCATGCTGGAAAGACTTAGAGTGTTCGGGAATTGGATTTTACGCACTATTCTACTAAATCGCTGCCATTTGACTGTATTTTCACCAAAAAAACAACAAAATGTACTGGAAGTTAATAGCATACCAATCTAAGATTTCAGGCATCTTTTTCATTGTTTTAGGAATAAGCCTTATTCACAGGGCCTATTCAGAAAAAGAAGACCGAGATTTGCTTTGGTTCCAGTCATTGTATGGCGGTATACTTTCTACATGTCTGGGTATAATTCTTATTTTCAATCTTTGATTTCATGCAATAATCTTTTTTGGCCTGGAAACTTTATAATACGGCATAAAACCAGGATCATATTCTATAGTAGACGAAAGTCTGGCTCTCACACATACCTCCAAAAAGATTAACTAATGCACAAGTGTTTTATACTACTATTGCTATTGCTATTAATGTCACAAATTAACAGTAACGCTCAACAACCTGAAACCTCAACACAGCAGTGTACTCTTGAATGTGACAGCCTCATCTACCAGATTTCGTATGATAAATTTAGTGATAGTAATTTTGTAGAAATCAATATCACTAATTCGAAACATGACACAATCTGGCTTATGAATACAGTAGAACAAACCAGGGTCGTTTCTGATACTTTTCGTTTGTGGGTTGCACCCAATGCGAGGTACCTGGATGAGTACAACGAACTAATTTCCTTGAGTCCTGGCCAGTCATTAGATTATGTTTCAATGAAAGTACCTGCTAATAATGCAGTTAATGTGTTACTTTTTTATGTTGCTGATTTAAAAGAATTTTTATCCATGTGTTCTGATATTAACACCCCGCCTTCAAGGGTCAATTATGGTTCTTTTGATGTCGTATCTTACATGTATGAAAAAAACCTAACGTATGCTACGAGTTTAAATATTAGCATCAATAAAATAAAAAATCACTTTAATTGTAGTCAAGTTACACTGGAGTTAGACAAATATTGAAAAATAGCCGCACTTTAGCGCCATCCTTTCGCAGCAGTGTGTTAAAGTCCAACCCCAAAAGATAAAGAATGTAGCAGAAAAATTGGCCGATCCCCCTTCACTCCGGGTGAGCGTAAAGCCAGGGTAGCACTATAGCGTCGTTCACTCGAGGCCGTGTGTTGCGGGGACGGCCAACCTTAATACCAATAGCGCCACGCCTCCTTCAAGGACGTGAGCCAAAATAAATTGGGGGTTCTCCGCATCTCGCGGAGAACCCCCAATTTAATAAAACAGGCTATTTTAAGCCTTAATTCCCTTCATTTTCGACATTTTCCAGGCGGCGTGCGATTTCTTCCTTGGCACGACGCTGGTTTTCGATGTCAATCAGGTTGGCTTCCATTGCCTTCTCGTTAGTCACAATGTCCTGTTCCGCTTTTTTGATCTTTTGCGTCCAGGTTTCAATGTCTTTGCGCAGCCCGTCTGTATCTTTTTGCATGTTGCGCTGCTTCTTCTCCATGTCTTTGATTTTGTCTTCCTGGGCTTTGAGTTCGCCGTTAATAATAGCGCGGCGGACGTCGTAGTAGCAATCGCGCAGCGTGCGGGCCATTTCTTCGGTGCGGCCTGCATTGTCGCGGCGGTTCAGGAAGTTGGCGCCGGCGTCAATCCACACATTAAGGGCTGCGCCCCGGCTGGTTTTTTCGATGGTGCTATAAATCGCAAACTCATCGTTGCCCATAATACCATCCGTGAGTTGTGTTGCCGTCCACTCATCAGACTTTTTGTCTTTTTTGAGTTTGGCTTTAAATCTTTTTTTGGCAAAATCACGCCAGGTTTCTTCAACCAGACCTTCTTTCGCGCCGTCAAATTCCATACGGAAGCATGGGCGAGTACCGAAGGACATGGCGCGTTCGGTTTCAATAACAACCTGTCCGCGCTGGGCAAAACCCGGTGCAACAGTCATTAAAAAGGCAATAATGAGCAAAAACTTGTTCAACATGATGGGGTGAGATTTCTGAGAATGAAGTAAAGGTGTAACAAAGGTAAGCGCGTAATGGCGATTTTCGGTCGAAGGAGCGATTCAACGCCTGCGCTCAGTTCTAAGAGTGTGTTCGGGAATTGGATTTTGGCCTGCTCTCAAAAAATTTAATTCTGATCGGCGTTAAAATTTTCGCCTTAGAACCCGACTAAGACTGCAAATTTCGCCTTGATCAAAATCAAATTTTCCCTCGTTCGGCACAAACCCAATTCCCGAACACACTCTAAAACGCCATTTGGTAAATGTGGTCACATCTGTTTTATCCATTGGCGGATAAGTTCGACGCCCTCCTGATGCGCCATTTGTCGGCCCAGTTCGGGCATTCGAATGCCGGGGTCGTTTTCTTCCATGCGGTACAACAGGATGCTCTCGTTGGGTTTGCCGTGCACAATGCTGTATCGCCTGTTTCCGCTACCTCGTCCGGCAGCGACTGGCGGCTTGTTGACACCGAATTTCTCCGGGTCGGCTTGATCGTATTCCAGAAACAATCCGCTGGTGCTGGCGGGACCGTGCGGGTTATGGCAATGTGCGCAATTGCCATCCAGATAAGCCCTGGCAGCGAGTGCCGTAGCGTTTTTGTCTGCGTTTTCCTCCAGACGCCGATAATCTTTCATGCAAGGCGACGTGGCAGGATTAAAATCCGAAGGTAGTTCCAGCCAGCCGTTAGTCGCCC
Organism: Saprospiraceae bacterium; assembly: GCA_020852155.1. Classification (GTDB taxonomy): domain Bacteria; phylum Bacteroidota; class Bacteroidia; order Chitinophagales; family Saprospiraceae; genus M3007. The sequence continues at coordinate 20,232 of JADZBJ010000253.1, forward strand.
AGGTCAACAATTGATTGTCCGATTTTTCAGCCTGATTCAGTTGCCGCGCCGATACGCCAATGGGCACAAACTGACCATCGTACGAATGGCAGCCTTTGCATTGATTCAGGTTGGGCATGGCGTATTCTATCTGCTGCTTTTTACCATGTGCATCAACCCAACTCAATGGCGTTGAAGCACCGGCGACTTCCAGCGTGGCATCGGTTTGGTCGGCATTCCAGACATATTCCAGCGCTTTCCAGCCTTTTTCATCGCGCAGCAACAAACGCGTTTCGAGGATTCGGCATGTTCGAAGCCTTTCCGCTTCCGAGGCCGTATAATCCTGAGCGTAATAGAAATTTTTGATAATGACCGCTCCGGCAGGAAGTTCAAATGCCCCGGCGGATTTGTACAGCATCTTTTTGCCTTCCGGCAAATAAATAAAACGCGATTTTTCAGCGTAATCCGTAAACAATGGCGCGTTTACTTCGTACGGAAAAACGCCTTTCGCCGGTTTTAAATCAGCCATTTTTCCTTCAAAAAAACCGTACTCCGACAACTGCATTTTAGGCGCTGCAATTGGCTGACGCATGGAAAGCAGCAGTATGGCCGCGCATATCAGCCCTGCAAATGGCAAGATCAGGCGCATGGGCGATGGAGAAAACCGCCTGTGCGATAGTTTACTATTTTGAACAATCATAAGGCCGAATGTCTTTGCTGATATCGCCTTTAAACAGGCCGATTTTATCGGCTCTGATGTTGGCGAAACTGCCGTTTTGATTGTTTTTAATACAAATCCGATATTCAGACCGTAACTGCCCTGAAGCATCCAGATGATCCGGGTTTTGAATGCCGTCGTACAGGATATGCGGCACTTTTCTGCCGAATTTCCACCAGAAAATAAAGCCTAACTTGTTTTTCCAGGTGGGCATACGTTTGCCCTTTGAGTAGGTGTTGTCGTGAATGCGAATATTGGTCGGATAAGGATTGTAAAGCGTGTCTTTTATGGGCGTTTCGGCGATGAAATAACTAACGATGGCTGTTGAGGCTGTTTTGTTATTTAAAATCTGGTTGTGATGAACGTCCACATCGTTTGTGGCCAGAATCATGACGCCGGTACCGGGCGGCACTTTGCCAACGATATTTCCTTTGGGCGCGAAATTCCGGTAATTATTGGCCTTGACTTCATTGTCGTACACCTGCACGTGCCCGCCGCGTTTTTTCATTAAATCAGGCAGGTCGAACACCAGAATGCCGCCGGTATTATCTTCCGATTTATTTTTCCAGACCCAGGCATTGGTGGTATTTTCAATTTCGATACCGGCAACATTGTTTCGGGCATAGCAATCCGTCACCCAAACGCTGTCGGATTGACCGACATAAATACCGGCATCCGAAGCGCCGATCGCCGTACAACGCTCGATGCGCACGTTAAAACATTGCACCGGATACAGCGCATAAGAGCCATTCGAGGCTTTGGGTTTGCCTGTCCAGCGGGCGGTAATATTTTTAAACACCAAACCATTCACCGTCTGGGTTTTAATCAGGTCGCCTTTGCTGTCTTCGATGGTAAAGTCTTGCAGGGTGATGTTTTTGGCATTGGTGACTTTCAGCCCTTCTGCGCCCTGTTTTTGGTTTTTGAAAGACAAAATGGTTTTGCCTTCACCGGCGCCCCGCACGACGATATTGTTTTTGCCATCCAGCCAAAGGGTATTCGACAGCGTGACAAACCCCTGAGGCAATTCAATGACATCGCCATCTTCGGCCAGAATCATCCGGGTTTGAAGTTGCTTTTCAATATCCGCCTGGGCTTGAAGCCCCCATGCCGGAAAAATGCCCGACAAGGCGATCAGTAAACGAGTCAGATAAAAAGAATGAAAAATAAAATACCGCATACACAACGGCAATTTCGGAAAACAACCCGGACAAAAACTTCCCAAGTCAACCCTGAAATCGCAGGGCTAATGTAGGTGAAAGTTGAAAAAGTTGAAAAGTTGTTGAAGGTTGAAATGGTTGAAGTGGTTGAAGTAGTTGAAGTGGTTGAAGTGGTTGAAGTGGTTGAAGTGGTTGAAGTGGTTGAAGTGGTTGAAAGTGGTTGAAGTGGTTGAAGTGGTTGAAGTGGTTGAAGTGGTTGAAAGTTAATTCAACATTTCAACTTTCAACAACTTTTCAACCTTCAACATTTCAACTTTCAACCACTTTTCAACCTTCAACATTTCAACAACTTTTCAACCTTCAACATTTCCACTCCCCTCCCCCCAACGGTAAGTGTTGGTTTCGAGTCCGGCCAAGTCCAGCACCCGGTCAACGACTGTGGCTGCCAGGGCATAAAAATCGGCGGGTCGAGAATAAAAAGACGGGCAGGCCGGGCAAATAATACCGCCAGCCTCTGTGATGGTGGTCATGTTGCGTAGGTGAATGAGGCTGAGTGGCGTATCGCGCGTGACCAATATCAGCCGGCGGCGCTCCTTGAGTACGACATCTGCTGCACGGGTAGTCAGGTCATTGCTGATGCCGGTTGCGATACGGCCGAGTGTACCCATCGAGCAAGGGCAGACGATCATGGTGTCGTATCGGGCCGAACCCGAAGCGAATGGCGCAAAAAAATTGCGCTGGTCATAAAAATCAAAAGGATAATCTTGCGGAGAAAACTCGGCGCCGAGTTCCAGTTGCCAGTTCAGTCGTGCGTTATCAGAAAATACGACGCCAATGGCTGCCCATTGTTCAGGTATAGCGGCAAGTTTGTCGAACAATACCTTGGCATACAAAGCACCCGACGAGCCGGTTACAGCAATTACGATTTTACGCTGATTCATGCCCGCACAACAGACAATCGGGCATTCAGGTTTATTTTTGTCGAATAGACTTCCCTCATACCATTTCAAAACCGACTTTTGCTGTCGCAGGATCGGGATTTACGGGATTTCAGGATGGGCAGGATTGGATTGGTGGTGTTTTGTTGCGTGTGTTGAATTTACCTGGTGTTTAAGGTCGGCATTGTTAAGAAGATATGATCAATGCCAAAGACAGGGAACGAATTGAATTTGTAGATGCTCAGAAAATCAAATCCTGACCATCCAAAAATCCTGGAAATTCTGATAAAAAAAATGAGGCAGTGCCACCACAGCACTACCTCAGCCCTAACCAAATAAAACCAAATTTTTCTTGTGAAGATGTTTCTTATGATGACAAAGGTAAAATGCTTTGTGTAGTTATTACAACAAGCGAGAAAAATTTTTTTTAATTTTTTTCCGGCAAATCTTCTTTTCACCGAAGCCTATCCCTGCCCAAAGAATAATGACAACAATCATGATTTTCCGATAAAGAACATTATCAAAATCATATTTTGAATAAAATCTAATTTTAAGCCCCTGAAAAAACATAATTTTATTAATGTTTAAAAATGACAAATCGCTACTCATTTTCAAGTCTCGGCCCTGGGCCCTTCCTGACCCTTATTTTATTTTTCACACTAAGCCACACAACCTACGCACAGAAGCCGGAAGAAGGCGTCATGATTGACAAAATCTTCGATTTGGCCCTGACGGACAGCCGTAGTTACGAGTGGCTCCGGGATCTGTCGTACAATGTTGGTCACCGTTTGAGCGGTAGCCCTTCGGCAGCCAAAGCCGTACAATGGGGCAAACAAATGCTGGATACTGTCGGGCTGGACAAGGTTTGGTTGCAGCCTTGTATGGTGCCGCACTGGGTACGTGGCGAAGCGGAAAAAATCGCCATTAAAACATACAACGGCGAAGTAGCGCTCACAGCCCTGGCGCTGGGCGGTTCGGTACCCACACCTTCTGGTGGTATTGAAGGGCCAGTGGTCGAAATCCGCTCGTGGGAACAATTAGATACCCTTGGCGCAGCCGGCGTAAAGGGTAAAATTGTGTTTTATAACCGCCCGATGGAGCCTACTTACCTCAAGACTTTTGATGCTTACCGGTATTGCGTTGACCAACGCGTACATGGTGCTTCGCGTGCCGCCAAATACGGCGCAACGGGCGTTCTGGTACGCAGCATGAACCTTAGGGAAGATGATTTTCCGCATACCGGCGGGATGCGTTACGACTCGAATTACGCCCTGATTCCGGCGGCGGCCATCAGCACTATGGGCGCAAATAAACTCCACGACATGCTGCAACGCGATCAGGTCATCAGCCTGTGGATGCAACTGAATTGTCAAACCCTTCCAGATGAGCCTTCGTTCAATGTCATCGGTGAAATACGCGGCACAGAGCGCCCAAACGATGTTATTCTGGTGGGCGGCCACCTCGATAGCTGGGATGTTGGCCACGGCGCACACGACGACGGCGCCGGTGTGGTACAAAGCATGGATGTACTGCGTCTGCTGCACCGTATGGGTTACCGCCCGCGACACACGATACGTTGTGTGTTATTTATGAATGAAGAAAATGGCCTTCGCGGCGGTCGCGCGTATGCCGCCGAAGCCGAACGCAAGGGCGAATATCCACTTTGTTCCATCGAAAGCGATGCAGGCGGATTCACGCCACGCGGATTCACGTTTGAAGGCGACGACGCTGTTTTTGGAAAATTATTTGAAAAAATAAAAACGTTCGAGCCGATGTTTGAACCCTATGACCTGAAATTTAAAGTCGGTGGTTCCGGCGCCGATATTAGCCCCCTGAAAGGCATGAAAGGTTTGTTGAGCGGCTACTCGCCCGATTCGCAACGCTATTTCGATTACCACCACAGCGCTGATGATACTTTTGATAAAGTCAATAAACGCGAACTGGAATTAGGCACCGCCTGCATGGCAGCCCTGGTGTATCTGGTGGATAAATATGGATTGTAAGGGGATCCCTGGTTATTCATAAACAGGAAACCCCTGACGGGGTTTTAGGGAAAATATCTGTTACAATCTATAAACAGGGAACCCCTAACGGGGTTTTTATGTATTTACCGCTTGTGGGAAATTCAACAAAAACCCCGTCAGGGGTTCCCTGTTTATAGCAAAATGAACGGAAAATCGATCATAACCCCGTCAGGGGTTCCCTGTTTATAGCAAAATGAACGGAAAAATCGATTAAAACCCCGTCAGGGGTTCCCTGTTTATATCAAAATGAACGGAAAATCGATTAAAAACCCCGTCAGGGGTTCCCTGTTTATAACAAAACTTATCTTTACACCTATTGATATCATTATCAAGGTAAGAGTATATCTTTTATAAAGTTGAGTATTGAAAGAAGGAATGCCCCAATAGCAATTAGTAGAGATAAATTTTGTTTTCCCCAGAATTTTTTTTGTCGTTCCTGCATATCTTCAATTGTTTTGAGCCTAAATACTAAATCTTCTAACTGAAAACTCTTCAGTTTAAAATCTAATTCATCTTTAATGCGTTTGTTTTGCTCTTCTTTCTTTAGTTCACTCAAATATTCAACATAGCTTTTACCACTCCTTGCGAATTCCAACCCTTTAGTATTTAACTTATACATTGGCTCATTGACTCTCTTATAACTAGTAATGAAATCATATTTTTCAAGGTGAGCAGCAGCATGAATAATGTCAATATCGGTAATACCACTCTCCTTACCCGCATGCCATATTTGCGTTTTTGACACGCCGTTTATATTTGAAAGCCTTAAGATTATATCTGAGGCTTTTATTTCATTTTCATTTAACATAAAGATACTGTAAATTTGAGAGCAGGTGATGAAAACCCTGACATGAGCCTGTATTTACAATCTATAAGTTTAGGAATTGGTTATTAGGTTGTTTTTAAGATTCCTGAATGTACAAAAAACAAATAACCAATTCCACAAATAACCAAATAACCATCAAAAAAAAAACCGCAAACCTGTAAGCCGGATTCTGTACTCCGACCGAAATCGGAGCCTCTGTCATTTATCTGGGCCGTCGGTTCACACCGGGGCTCTGCGCTGCCTACCCCCCTTGCCCTGCCAGCGAACCGGCAAATTGTGCGAGCAGCACACTTCCCGAAACCGGGATGCAAGGTGTACATGGCATTTCAACCCGCAAGGTTTATCCACCTTCTGCATTGCTGCAAAACGTCGTGCGCTCTTACCGCACGTTTTCACCCTTACCTTTTGCTACCCCTAGAAAAGGCGGTAATTTTCTGTGACACTCTCTATCATGCCGGGCCTTCGCTCGGCACGTCCGCCAGTTAGGCGGTGCGGCGCTCTGTGTTGTCCGGACTTTCCTCCCCTTAAGGCGACAGAGCGGTTTGCGGTTTTATAGTTTGGCGTAGAGTTTGTTTAGAACTTGACTGTTATTTTCTCGCTTGGCCTAAAACAGTTCTTTTCTCCGCACTTTTACCCTTTTTTCAGTCATGTAGCACCGCTATACTCCTTCAAAAAGGATAAAAGTGGTAAAAAAAGCCCTCGTTTTTGTCTCAAGCAGAAAATCTCAGACAAGTTCTTAGGTACATTTGCACCGATTTCCAAACCCCTCATTTTATTTCTTTCGCTGAATACTTGCGATGCTTAAACGTTCGCTTTCATACATAGTGGTTCTTTTGATCCTGTTGGGCCTGGCACTGAGTGCCGACCAGTGGGACAAAGATACAACGCTATTGCAGCAATACGCTGACGAAATCTCTGATTGGTCAGCTGAGCAACTTCGCCTGGCCGACGCCTGGCAACCCGGCAAAACCGATGCCGAGGGCATGCAGGCCACTGTTATGCTCCATCGGTCTGACTCGGTATTGTCCTGGTCAAACACCTACGTCATGCCGATTGGCACAGACCTGAAACGCTGGTCAGCGCAATCAGGTTTCAGCCTTCAGCATTTGCCTTCCGGCTGGCATATCCTGTCGGTCAAAGCAACCGGTGATGGCGCCCGAACAACGTTGGTACCGCTGAAATATGAACTGTCTTCGATTGTTTTTACAAAGAAAACTGTATTTCCGGCATTAAAAGGCGCTAACGAACATATCGTCATCAGCGCAGAAAAAACAGACTATCCGATTATTGTTGATGGCAAGGCACTGGCCTGGCTGACTACGGACGGACCTGTTCAGTCTGTACTTTTTCAATGGGTAAAGTTTTTAGCCTGGTCGTTGTTTCTGCTGGTTTTACTTGCCCTGACGCAACTCTGGGGCGCCTACCTGCTAAATCGCTACGGACGATGGGCCGGACAGGGTTTGGTTTTGGCGATATGCCTGGGGTTGTGGATTTTTAATGCACAAACAGGGTTTCTCACCCGCGAACTCGGCGCTTTGCCAGCGTTTTCACAGCAATTTGATGGCACGGCCAGTATCGGACGATCTATTGGCGACTGGTTATTTAATATTCTGCTGCTGGTCTGGGCCATGATTTTCTTCCACCGTACGCCGCGCCGCCCGGCGCCTGTGCCAACGGCAGAGGAAGCCTTGCTAATGCTTGAGCCGGAAAGCGCACCGCTGCCGCCTGCTCCATCTGACGGTAAAAAAATGTTGCTGGGCAGTTTATCCTATTTATTGTCGATGTCCAGTGTCATGGCGGCTACTGAAATTATCAGGCAATTAATTGACCATGCGCCGCTCACTTTTGATTTTGACCACTTGCTCAGTCTCGGCGCGACGGGAATATTGGTGTTGTTGGGCATCGTCGGTTTGATGATTGGCATGTTTTTGTTCAGCCACCGACTTATTTTGACTGTACGCGATCTGGGCATGCCGCGCCAGCAGCGACTCACAGCCCTGGGTATCGCCACCGTTGTATTTGCGATCATTTGCTTTGTCGTTGGTGGACTCGGGTTAAATCCGTTGTTATTGCTGGCCCTGGGTGTTGTATTTGCAGCAACTTTTGATGCGTATGTACAATGGGATTCGACGGGATTCGGTTGGCTGGTTTGCTGGTTGTTGCTCTTTTCGCTGTTTGGTTCGACCGTTTTATATCGTTATAATTTACAGAAAGACAACGCATTGCGTATCGCTTATGCCCGCAACCTGGCGGATGGTCGCGATGTGGAACATACCGAGGTAAAACTGGCATCATTATCCGCGTCGCTGCAAAAAGACACCGACGATCTCGGCCGACTGTTGAACCCATGGCCGTTCAAAGCTAATGCCGATAAATTGGGCGCTGAAATCGAGCGCCAGTTAATTCAGGAGAACTACCTGTTCCAACACTATCGCGCTGAAATACTGGCCTACGATCAGGAGCACCAAGCCTTATTGCGCGATCAGGCGGGTACTTATGCGACCACACAACAAATCTGGTCGGCGGCCAAGGCACTGGATGTCGCCCCTGGTTTCCGATATGGCGTTGATACGGAAGGACGTTCATGCTACATCACCCGGCTGAATATAGCACGCATGGGCGACCCGAACCAGCCTGCCGAACTGTACATCGTTTTGCGCCACTCCTTCCCGAGCGTGACGCGCGTGTACGATCAGATGTTCAGGAGCGCCCCTTATAAAAACATGGCCCTGCTGCCGCGTTTTGATTTTGCGGTACAGCAAAGCGGCCGAATTGTAGCCGAACAAGGCCGCAGCAACCCGGCAGTTTTGAATACTTCCCTTGAAAATGGCGCTGCAACCATCATCGAAAATGACGACCTGAACCGAAGTGATGCCGTTGCCAAAAGCGATGATGGCAAAACAGTCGCCGCTGTGGGTAAAAATTATAGCGGCTGGCTGAAACAGGTTTATTTGTTCTCGGTCATATTCAGCCTGGCGTCTTTGCTGTTGTTTGGTTTGGCGTTCGCCAATTCATGGTTGCACTTTTTACCCGAAGAATATAACCTGCGCCTCTCTGCCCGCGGCTCGCTGGCCAAGCGCATTCATATCTGGAATATTTCATTGCTGGCGCTGGCTTTTGCCGTAGTTGGCTACCTGACTTATCGCCATTTCACCGGGACTGCCCGGGACACCGCCAGTAATGAAATGGCCTACCGCGCCGATGCATTGTTGAGCAGCCTGAAAATTCAGGCATTGAACAATAATGTTTCCGCCGACAGCCTGCGTCATACCCTGCCGCAATTGCTGCGGTTGATGTCGTCCAGCATTTCTACTGACGCTAACTTGTATGCACCCGACGGTTCACTGATTTTTTCTTCGCAAAACAACCTCGTTCAGAGCGGACTTTTATCCGGAAAAATGAACCCCGAAGCGTTGCGCGAACTTGGCCAGCCCAATGTGACGAAAGTCGTAAAATCCGAAACGGCCGCAGGATTTCAATATTTTAATCAATACCTGAGCGTACGCGACAGGCAGAATAACCTGTTGGGCTACCTGGCTGTGCCCTACAAAATCAGCGACAAAGCCGCCGAGAGCAGTGATGTTTCCGACTTCATCGGTATGCTGGCCAGTTTGTATGTGTTCCTGCTGCTGATTGCATTTGTCGTTACGCTGCTGCTGGCGCAAAGCATTATCAAGCCTGTTTCCTTGTTGTCGGAAAAAGTGCGCCAACTCAGACTTGACGATAAAAACGAACCACTGCCCTACGATGGCGACACGCAGGATGAAATCAGCGAGTTGATCGGGCAATACAATATCATGGTGGGCAAACTCGAAGCCTCCAAATTGCAAATGGTACGCCTCGAACGTGAAGGGGCCTGGCGCGAAATGGCCCGTCAGGTGGCGCACGACATCAAGAACCCGCTGACCACCATGAAACTTTCGATGCAGCAACTGGAGCGCGTATCGAACAACCCGGAACAGGCTGCGGCCTACCTGCGCAAAGCCATTACGCGACTGATCGAACAGATTGACTCGCTGGCGCAAATCGCTTCCGAGTTTTCGATGTTCGCCAACCTCGATATCCGCAACAAGAGCGATGTGGTGCTGAATGAAGTGGTCGAAAGCGTTCACGACCTGTTTAGTGAGCAGAAAAATGTGGACCTAAACCTGACGCTGCCTTCTGAAAAATTGCATATTCAGGGCGATAAAAACCACTTGATTCGTGTATTTAACAACCTGGTTATCAACGCGATACAGGCCATTCCAAGCGACCGCCGCGGACAAATACAGGTTTCGTTGACGCGCTGGAATGAAAGTGCTTTGGTTAAAATTTCGGACAATGGCGGCGGCATTCCACCTGAAATTCGGGAAAGGGTTTTTGAACCTAATTTCACGACCAAAACCTCCGGTAGCGGTCTGGGCCTGGCCATTTGTAAAAAAATTATTGAACAACACGACGGCGATATTCGCTTTGAAACCCGTGATAATGACGGCACCGACTTCTTCGTGGAAATTCCAGTCACGCAAGTTGGTCTGCAAATGAAATTCCCGTAATCGAAATGAATATACTGCCCCCCTCTGATATTCAATCGTTGCAAGACGCACTCCGCAACGGGCAATTCACTTGCCGCGAAGTCGTGGAATTTCACCTGAAACAGGCTGAAAGATTCCAACACCTGAATGCCTACGTTGAACTGTGGCCTGAAGAAGCGCTGCAAAAAGCGGATGAAACAGATCGCCTCCTGCGCGAACGCCCCGAAAAACTCGGTCGGCTGTTTGGCGTAACGGTGAGCCTGAAAGACAATATCTGCTATGCCGGACATCGCGTTACGGCCGCATCAAAAATTCTGGAAGGTTTTCAGTCCGTATTTTCAGCCACCGCAGTTGAACGAATTCTGGCAGAAGGCGCCATCATCATTGGCCGTACCAACTGCGACCAGTTTGGCATGGGTTCCAGCAATGAAAATTCTGTCTATGGCCCTGTGCGCAATGCGCTCGATGAAGCGCGCGTGCCCGGCGGCTCGTCGGGCGGCGCAGCAGTAGCCATCCAAACTCGAACCTGCCTGCTGGCCTTAGGTAGCGATACTGGTGGCTCGGTGCGCCAACCTGCCGGGTTTTGCGGCATTTGGGGATTTAAACCGACTTACGGGCGAATCTCCCGACACGGGCTACTGGCTTATGGCTCTTCATTTGACCAGATCGGCATCCTGGCCAACACGCCCGACGACATCGCATTGGCGCTGGAAATTATGGCCGGGCCGGATGAATATGACAGTACCGCGTTGCAAACGCCATTATCCACCATAACATCAGGAAAAACCAAGATAAAAATCGCCATTTTCCCACAGGTTTTTGAAAGTCAGGGACTTGAATCAGGCGTTCGTGCTATAACCGAAGTGTACATTGAGCAACTTCGCGAGGCCGGACATGTAGTGGAAAATGTCGAATTTGATCTGTTGGAGTATATCATCCCAACATATTATGTCCTCACAACGGCCGAAGCGAGCAGTAACCTGTCGCGTTACGACGGCGTCCGCTATGGTTACCGCAACCCCAATGCCCGGACGCTGGAAGAAACCTATCTGCTCAGTCGCTCAGAAGGATTCAGCGATGAGGTAAAAAGGCGGATTTTGCTCGGTACATTCGTGCTTAGCAGCGGCTACTACGACGCCTATTATTCCAAGGCGCAACAGGCCCGACGCATGATTAAAAACCGGATAGACGACATTTTCAAAACCTACGATTTCATTCTGATGCCGGTTGCTCCTTCTGTGGCATGGCGTTTTGGTGAAAAATCGGACGATCCGGTGGCGATGTACCTGTCAGATATCTACACCGTTCTGGCCAATTTGGCGGGCGTTCCGGCCCTGGCTTTTCCCATCGGGGAGCATCCCGAACTCAATTTGCCCGTCGGCGCCCAGTTGATGGCAGCGTATGGCGAAGATTGGCGTTTACTGGATATAAAATGGGCACTGATGAATGCTGAATGATAAATACCGAACTGGCAATCAAAACTTGCTACAACCTAATCCAGAAACGATAATCCTGCAAATCCAAAAATCCAGTAAATCCTGATCCTGTGATAAAAAAAATACTTCAATTTTTACTCTTTCTCGGCATCGGCGTGCTGGTCATGTGGCTGGTATTTCGCAGTCAAAACACCGCCTTTCAGGAACAATGTCGCCTGGATGGTGTGCCTTCTGACCAATGCAGCCTGACCGATAAGTTGCTGCACGATTTTTCGACGGTGAACATCGGCTGGATTCTGGCTGTATTGGCGGCGTTTACGGTCAGCAATATGTTTCGTGCCTGGCGCTGGCAAATGCTGATGGAGCCTTTGGGGTATCAGGTGCGTTTTTCCAATGCTTTTTTGACCATTTTGCTGGGCTATTTCGCCAACCTGGGTTTACCACGCATGGGCGAGGTAGTCAGGGCGGGGTCGTTGTCGCGTTATGAAAATGTACCGCTGGAAAAAGTCATGGGTACGCTGGTCATTGACCGCCTGATGGATTTTATCTGTCTGATCATCGTTGTCGGGTTGGCCTTCTTGTTTGAAGGAAAAATCTTGTTACAATTCATTGAATCCGGACGCCAGGGTGGTAGCGGAGGCAGTAGTCTTTTGACGCATCCGCTGGTTTTGACGGCTGGCGCGTTGGCGGTACTGGGCGGTATTTTTCTTCTTGTTTTCTGGAAAAAACTGATGGAATTGGCCATTTTCAAGAAAATTGCCAGTATCGCCATTGGTTTTCGCGATGGTTTGCGCAGCGTATTCCAGTTGCGTCGGCCCGGACTGTTTTTGTTTTTCTCTGGCGGCATCTGGCTGATGTTTTACCTGCAATGCTATTTCAACCTGCTGGCTTTCCCGCCGACGGCGCAACTTTCGCTGGGTGCAGCACTGATGGTATTTGTATTTGGAACGCTGGGTTTTGTCATTCCCTCGCCGGGCGGTATGGGTACATTTCACGCACTGGCAATAGCCGGGCTGGCGTTATACGGCATTGGCGGCGGCGACGCATTTTCCTACGCCAATATTGCCTTTTTTGCCGTTCAAATTTTCTACAACCTCGTCGGCGGTATTCTTGCCCTGACGCTGTTGCCTATCCTTAACCGAAAATGAGCGCATTTGAACAAATAGCCTCCAAAATCATGGATGCAGGCGAAGCAGCATCGCACATCGCTCAATGGCAATCAGCCGGGGAGGTGATCGTATTCACGAACGGCTGTTTTGACCTGCTGCATTACGGCCATTTGCATTATCTGGCTGATGCCCGCGACCTTGGGCAACGATTGGTCATTGGCGTAAATTCGGCCGACTCGGTACGCCGACTAAAAGGCCCCAACCGTCCGATCAACGACGAACTTACACGTATGCACACGCTGGCTTCCCTGGCCATGGTGGATGCCGTAGTTGTTTTTTCAGAAGACACGCCCCTGAACTTAATCAGCGAATTAAAACCGGATATTCTGGTAAAAGGCGGCGACTGGCAACCACATCAGATCGTCGGCGCCGACCTCGTACTGGCTCGTGGCGGTCAGGTGCGCAGTCTGCCCTTCGTGGAAGGATATTCCACCACCAATATTGAACAGCGTATTCTGGAAAGACACGGAGTGAGTTAGGAGTTGTGAGTTAGGGGTTATGAGTTAGGAGTTATGAGTTAGGGGTTATGAGTTATGAGTTAAAATGTTCATAATCAAAGCAATATGATGAATAACTCATAACCCCTAACTCACAACTCCTAACTCATAACTAATTTCCCCTCTTCGTTTTCCCGGATTTTTTGTTCCTGAACCATGTAGGTAAGCGCCTTCATGACAGCCTCATGGCGTTTCATGGGAAAGGCTTCTAATAATTCCGTTTGGGTGAGCGCTTCCTTGCGTAGCAGGTCCATTATTTTTTTCTCGTAAACAGCGATTTGGGAGGTTTTTTCAGGCTCGTTTCGTCCTGTACAAATATCGCAAATGCCGCAGGCCGGACTATCAGGCTCATTGAAATAGGCCAATAGCAACTGACTTCGGCACAGTCGCCTTTCGGCGTAGTGAATGGCGGCTTCGAGGCGTTTTTCCGCTTGTTCTTTCCGAAATTTGAACTTTTCAAGGTCAATTGTAAGGTTTTCAGCAGCCACCCGCTCGCGCAAGAAAGTGAGTTGCGGTTTTTCCTTACGCGGTTCGTATTGTAAAATGCCTTCCTGTTGGGCGTTTTGTATTTGTCGAATGACCACTTCCGTCGGCATTTTGGCGTACTGGGCAATCATGTTTTCACTAATGTCGGTCATGGCCTCCTGAATGCCCGGATAAGCGCGCAGGATAATTTTGATGACCGTATCGGCCTGTTTGTTGCGCAACTGATAATCGTACAGCGTTTGTCGGTTGGCCAAAATTTGCAGACGCGCCGGCGAAGGGCTGGCATCGCTGATACTCAGCCATCCTTCCTGTTCGAGCAGTTTCAGGACAATATGCGCCTCGTGCTGATCGAAGGGAAATGCGCTGGTAAAATGCTGTAAATCAAAATCGAAGGACTCACCTTGCCCTGCGCCGACGGCCAGTTGATAATGCGAACCCAGCGCCCGATAAACCTGCCTGACCGATGTTAGCGACGGGAAATTTTGTTGAATGGCAAAGCGCAGTTGCGTGGTGTCGTTTTCACCATGCAACAACGTCGCGTAGGCTTTTTTGCCATCTCTTCCGGCGCGGCCAGCCTCCTGAAAATAGGCTTCCAGCATTTCAGGCAGCGAAAGGTGTACGACAATGCGGACATCCGGTTTGTCAATGCCCATTCCGAAAGCATTGGTACAGGCCATGATGCGCGTTTTTCCGGCAATCCAGGCTTCCTGTTTGGCGCTGCGCTCTTCGTTGGTCAATCCGGCATGGTAAAAATCGGCGCTGATGCGATGTTGCTGTAAAAACCGGGCGATCTCCCTGGTTTCGCCACGGCTGCGAACATACACGATGCCAGAGCCAGGAACCGACTTGAGAATATCCAGCAGTTTTTCCTGTTTTTGTGTTTCGTACAAGACAGAATAAGACAGGTTGCTGCGCAAAAAACTTTGCCGGAACACATTGCGCTCCCGAAAGGCTAATTTTTCCTGAATATCTTCCAGCACCTCGCTGGTGGCAGTGGCCGTCAGGGCCAGCACAGGTACGTTGGGCAGTATTTTTCGCAGTTCGGCAATTTGCAGGTAGGGCGGCCTGAAATCGTAACCCCACTGACTGATACAGTGCGCTTCATCCACGGCGAGTAGGTTGACATTCATGCGTTGAATGCGTGCCTGAGCCAACTCTGTGCGCAGGCGTTCGGGGCTGACATACAGGAATTTATAGCCCCCTTGTGCGGCATTTTCCAGGATAATATCAATCTCGCGGCGGCTCATACCTGAATAGATGGCTTTGGCTGAAATACCGCGCCGCTCCAGGTTATACACCTGATCTTTCATCAAGGCAATCAGGGGTGACACGACGATGCAAATCCCTTCCTTACACAGTGCCGGCACCTGAAAACAAACAGACTTTCCACCGCCCGTAGGCAGCAATGCCAGGGTATCGCGCCCGTCCAGTGCAGCGCGGATGATGTCCTCCTGCATGGGTCGGAAGGTCGAATGCCCCCAGTATTGTTGTAAAATGGAAAGTGGGTCAGCGTGCATGGGGAAGGTTAATCGCGTACCAGTTCATCGCTTAAAGCCCCTGATGTAAGTCTGAGTACGGTGTGCATATTTTTGATGACAAAAGTAGGCGATTTTTGCAATTATCTACCCGGACGGCAGTTGTTTAGTATAACGGCTTCCCGTACGTTTACGCAAAACAACGCACATGAAACAGATCAATCAACGGATTCGATACGCCGGAGTTGCCGTATTGCTTATCGTCATAGCCCTGGGCTTGCGGGCCATATGGGCTTACTTGCCTTATTTTATCAATTTCTGGATCGGTGATTTCCTGTGGGCCATGATGCTGTACTACTTAGGCATGGCATTGTTTCTTCCTGCCAACAAGTATCGTTTTACGGCTGGTTTGGTGGTATTTTGCTGGTTAGTTGAAGCCTCGCAGGCATGGCACACCCCGTTTTTAGACGCTTTTCGGGAAACCACTTTGGGTGGCTTATTGCTGGGGCATGGATTCTTGTGGTCTGACATCATAGCATACACGGCCGGGGCTATTGCGGGGTATTTACTGGATATTCGGAAATAATGCTGATTTGAGTTTTTTAGCCTCATTTCGATATTCAAAAAATTTTCCGCGAATGCGGTTACAAAACGGCGGAGGGCATCGCCGTCTCGGTCACCGCGCATTTTATTTTTGAAAAATGGCTCTATCCGCGCACGTACTTCGGCGCGTGGTTGCGTGACGTGGAAAAACGGATGTGAGAAACTGTTTTAAAAAGCCCCCATATCGCCCACGCCGATAAAACCTGCCCAGAAAAGAGGGTTTTCACGGCCGTCCCCGCCGTCCAGAATGAAGGAACGCTTGGCATTGGCTAAAGCGGCATCCTTACGTTGGCCGTCCTTTAGATTTTGATAAAACAGCGTCATGAGTTCCATGGTCCACGCATCGTCCACGCTCCAAAGTGCTGTGACAACGGAGTGCGCGCCTGCGTAGGTGAAGGCTCTCGTAAGCCCGATGATGCCCTCTCCGTTCCGTATTTGCCCGAGTCCTGTCTGGCAGGCACTCAGTACGATCATATCGGCATGTAGGCGCAGGTTATAGACCTCTCTGACGTAGAGCCATTCGCTTTCTATGGAATCTTCCGGGGCCTCGAAAAAGGCGAGATAGGAATAATCGCCATTGCGGTCGTCGGCAGCACTGTGCTGTGCTGTATGGACAATCCTGAAATACTGTGCTGTGTCGCAGAAAAGGCGCTTTGTGGCATCTTCTCCCGTAAAAACCTGACCGCCCATTATTTTTTGGATGGCGAGTACCTCTTGATCGTTGTATTTCAAGGCAGTGTGTCCTCTTCGCTCCGGAACTGGCATATAAGTGGATGGGGCCAGCGGTTTGGCGCCTGCATATGTGGGGGCCATGCCCAGAAATGCGTACTTTGCACTACCTGCACCCTTACGTTCGCGCATTTCGCGGAGTAGTGTGGCGGAGTAGCAGTAACTGATGTCGTGTTCGAGTACCCAGTACTTGTACCTTGTCATTTTGGTGTCTTGTGCCGGGTATTCGCGAAGCAATGCCTCAAACGGGACGTAAGCCAATATGCCATCCGGGATAACGACGATGCGATCGCCTTTGGGTATGAAGGCATCAAGCGGGAAGAC
>JADZBJ010000254.1 GCA_020852155.1 Saprospiraceae bacterium
GCTTCGTTCGGCTACAGCCGTACCCATTTTGCCTTTGGGTTTGTCGCCGTCGTCGTAGTGGGCTGTGACCTCAAGCAACGGCGAATAATTGCCCGGATGTTCGTAAATGTGTACCGGGTCGTTTTCAAAACTAAAAGTGCCGTCGCCAAACTCCCAGTAGTATGACCAGTAGGCCTGCGGCGCTCCGGCGATTTGATATAAAGGAAGTTCTGAGGCCGTGAATTTGTAACCATTACCGGAAGCGGTGGTGGTAAAGTTGGCCACCCTGGGCGGGGTAACATTTTCCTGATTTTGGGAAAAAAGTGCAAAGGCATTGCACAAAATAAACGGGAAGACTAGAATCAGATGTCTCATAAACGAGTTGACAAATTGGTTGGTTAAGATGAACCATTTGGAGGTTTATGTATACAATCGGAGCAATGGTAACCAACTTACCCGGAAGTGGGAAAAATATTTTTAACAGTAGGGAATATCAACCACCCCCTAAAACCATTTTCCTTTCACTAAATCCGAATTGACAATGTGTACTTTTGCTAAAAATTCAACATGAGCAGCAAAAAAATACTGGCTATTTTAGGCGCTTTCGCATGGATCAGTCTCTCTGAATTTGTGCGCAATCAATTCTTTTTCAAACACTTATGGGAAGCGCATTATCAGTCTATGGGCCTGACATTCCCGGCTGCGCCTGTTAATGGCGCTGTTTGGGGACTTTGGTCGCTGGTTTTTGCAAGTGTAATTTATGTGCTGTCTCGAAAGTTCAGCGTCGGGCAGACGGTATGGCTTGCCTGGGTCATTGGTTTTGTGATGATGTGGCTAGTGATCGGAAATCTGGGCGTTTTACCTATGAAACTGTTGCCCTATGCCTTGCCACTCAGCGTCCTGGAGTGTTTCGTAGCAGTATGGATTATTAATAAAATCGCGCCGAAGCGATGAAATCTAAGAGGTTGTTTAAATTTCACTGCTGGATTCAAAAAAAGGAGATTTTGGCGATAGCCGATGCTTGTTTTTCGGGGTGAAGCGGGGATTTCAGCCCGAAAAACAAGGGAAGGATGGCGGCAAAAGATACCTTTTTGAGCCAGTGAGTGAATTTTAAACAACCTCTAAGGCCTTTGCGCACTCACTTTCCTGCGCCATTTGGCAATCAAAACTGTTCCAATAACAGTAGGCAACAACCACGAGACCAGCGCGGGCAACACGGTGTTGTTGACGACTAAAAATGCCGTAGTGGCCGCAATGTAACCACCGATCATTTTGGATATATGCGCCGCCAGCCAGGTAGAAGGAGCGGTTTGAGTCCGCTTGAACAAGCGAATATCAGCCAGGCTCAACCTCAGGCCAATGCCGCCAAAAACAGCCAGTACAATGCCCATCTGCTGGTCATTGAAAATGCCATATACGCCTTTGCCAATTGAAACGAGACCAAACAGGATCATCGAACCCGTTAGCAAATAATCAT
Organism: Saprospiraceae bacterium; assembly: GCA_020852155.1. Lineage (GTDB taxonomy): Bacteria > Bacteroidota > Bacteroidia > Chitinophagales > Saprospiraceae > M3007. The sequence continues at coordinate 1,457 of JADZBJ010000254.1, forward strand.
AAGCGGAAGGCTGCCTTGTGTCGGTTTGATTCCAAAAATACAGCGCCCTTTTTCCGGATAAAACCAAATACAGCGAAAACACACCCACACAAAACAACATTGCGTTAGGATGCAAGACGGCAAGCGCCAGCGATGCAACTGCACTGCCGACCATACCCAGGTAAAATATCCGGCCCCAAAACCGGTGTTGAGGCGTGCCCTTTTTCAGGATCAAAACCAGCGTCCCGGCGATCAGGCTGATGCCGCCGCCGAGGATATGTAAAGCCAATATCAGGTTGAACATGATTTATTTTTGTCAATGTTGAATGGGTTATAGGGTATTGGTGCAATTGTTCAGCGATAGCAAATGAGCCACAAAAGACCTCTGCTGGCACAAAAAACATCTAAAACAAGACTGATTTGCTATCAAATTGTCTCGGTTATCCGAATTTATGCCACTAAAAAAGACCACATGGGAAATTGCTGACTAATTAACCCCTTCAGAAAAAGTTGTCATCCTGAACGGAGTGAAGGATCTGCGACCCACGAAGCGGAAATATGCACGACTGTTTGACCAGATCCTTCACCCCGTTCAGGATGACAAACCGTGTTGTTTGGGTTATATGTGCGACAGTAATTGTTTTAAATCCTGCATAACGCATTCAAAACCAGTTATTTAGAAGCGTATTTTCGGTACAGTTTTTTCCGGCCGATGAATGTGACATACTGAATGAAATTAAACTCCAAGTGATCGAACATGACCTTTTGCCCATCGTCGGTTTTCAGGTTGAGTCCGGGCGCATACCGCAGGTTGGTGCGCAGGAGGGAAGTGCCAGTTTTGGTCACACGGATATCCCAGCCAAACACGATACCGGCCGAGGGTTTGATCGTTTCGGCAGTTGAAATACAATCAGGAAAAAAGCAACAAAAACGCTAATCGCGGCATTTTGCCATAGTTTTTGCCTGAAATGACCACCGAAAGGATAAGGTTGCTGAAAAAATGAGACCAGTTTTTTGAACATGGATTTCCTGATTGACTGGCAAACATAGCGAAAAATGAACCACGGAACGGTGGGATGAAAGGTGGTGGGTTAAGGGAAATCGTTTGAAATCTTAAAAAGGTGGAAAAAATGATATAAGTGGCTGAAACATGTTGTTTTTTCGCAGTTTCAGCCACTTATGTTGGTTTTTCGGCCAAAATCGATTGTCCGAGCGGTTCAAGGCATTTCGACCCTGCTGTGTTATTTGAAGTTGTTTGATCTATATTGCTGAGTGATTGTTGTGAAGAAAATCTGGCAACAGGCCATTTTTTAAAAGGAATTCACCCAATTTTACCTCAATTTATCTTCTTGCATTAAAATTTAATTCAACATGAAGTACTTCGTCACAGGCGCCACAGGGTTTTTAGGCGGAAGCCTCGTTCGTCAATTGAGGGCTGCCGGCCATGAAGTAGTGGCCGTCGTCAGAAACCCCGAAAAAGCAGGGCATTTATCCAGACTCGGCATCACGCTCATCAAGGGCGATGTCACGGACAAGGAAAGTATGCGTGCGGGCATGACGGGCACGGATGGTGTGTATCATGTGGCCGGATGGTACAAAGTGGGCGTCAGGGACAAATCCGAGGGATATCAGATCAATGTTCGTGGCACACAAAATGTGCTTGAACTCATGCGCGAATTGCATATTCCCAAAGGTGTTTATACGAGTACCCTGGCCATCAATTCCGACACGAAAGGCATTGAACGAAACGAGGATTATCATTTTTCCGGCCAGCACATCAGTGAATACGACAAGACCAAGGCCGAGGCGCACCAGATTGCCCAGCGGTTCATCAGCGAAGGGTTACCGCTGGTTGTCATGATGCCGGGTCTGATTTACGGGCCGGACGGCACCAGCCTGAGCGACAATGCACTTCGCCTGTTTTTGAAGGGCCAGTTGCCGATGATTCCTTCACAATCGGCTTATTCCTGGGCGCACGTAGATGACATTGCCCATGCGCATATTTTAGGCATGGAAAAAGCGCGCGCCGGGAGCACTTACATCGTTTGCGGCCCGTCGCATACCCTGGAAGACGCGATGACCCTGGCCTCCCGGCTAACGGGCAAGCGGAAACCATTTGTCGTTCCGCCGTTTATGCTTCAAATGACGGGTTGGTTGACCAGTCTTGTTGCGCCGTTTGTCCGGTTGCCGGAAATGTACCACCCCGAAGCGCTGCGTGTTCAGGCTGGCGTGACCTATCTGGGCGACAACAGCCGGGCAAAAATGGATTTAGGCTATCGCCCCAGGCCCCTGGAAGAAGGGCTGAAGGAAACGCTGGAGTATGAGTTGGGGAAAATGAAAAAATGACAAAATTGATTGCACCGCTAAAAACGCCAAATCCGCTAAATGTCAAGTGAACACTTAGCGGATGTTTAGAGTCGGGGTTTGGCCTATTCTCGAAGAATTTTCATTTCCAAAAAACCTATTTTTTATGGATTTTTGGAAATGAAAATATGATGTTTTTTAAATTGACGGAAAAATATGTGATAAACCTGGTGAAATAAGACACTATCAGGCGAGTCTTGGGAAACTTTTATCACCGCTAAAAACGCCAAATCCGCTAAATGTCAAGTGAACACTTAGCGGATTTGGCGTTTTTAGCGGTGAACTGATTTGCTGAAAATCTTCAGCATCACAACCCTACTTCACCTCCTTCACATTATCCTTCGGCTCGCGGTCAATCAGCAGGGCAAAAGGATCAATCCCGGCTTTGTACGGTTTTTCATCAACCGTGAAAGTGAAACGGTTGTCGCGTTGCGTGATTTTCACGCGCTGACGGTGCAGGGTTTTACCGTATTTCTTGTCGCCTTCGGGCTTGGCAAAGGCGCCGATTTCCATCCAGTCGTTCACGGGCACTTCCGTTTCCTTGCCTAAATCGTCGGCTTTCAGTTTGCGGCTTTCTACCTCGATGGTCACTTCCCACTTTCCGTTGCCAAGGTCTTTGGCGCTGATTTCGCGGGTTTTGTTTTCAAACAAGGTGATGTCCCAGAACAAATCCTGAATGTTGTATTTCAGCGAGTCGGGCGTTTGTGCGGCAAACTCGTTGATGACATTTACGCTGGTCGGGTAGGGCGCATCGCGGTACCTGAACTGTTCAAGGAAGGTTTTCAGGGCGGTATTGACCTGTTTTTCGCCGATCATTTCCTTGAGGTAATACATCACTGCCGAGCCTTTGTTGTAGTGGATATAACCCTGGCCTTCGCATTTAGCCAGCGGCATTTCACGCAGTGTTTCGCGGCCTCGACCGCGCAGGTACTTGTCGGATTCGTATTCCAGGAATTTACGCATCATATCGCGGCCGTACTCGTGTTCCATGACCATCAGCGCTGAATATTGAGCGAAGGTTTCGGTGGTCATTTCAGCGCCTTGCATGGCGGCGCCGCATTCCTGGTGCGCCCAGTACTGGTGGCCCATTTCGTGGGCGACGACGTAGAAAACCATGTCTATATCGTCTTTTTCTGCCTTGAAATCTTCGATAAAGCCGATTTTTTCGGAATAAGGCATTGTGCCCGGAAACGCCTGCGCAAAGGAGGCATAACGCGGAAACTCAATGATGCGGCACTGCTTGTGGTAATACGGTCCGAAATTTTCAGTGTAGTACTCAATGCTCTTTTGCATGGATTTGAGCATGCGCGGCACGTTGCGTTCGTGGTCTTTGTGGTAATAAACCTCGTAGGTGATGCCGTTCTTTTCCTCGCGGGCAACCTCGTAGCGGGCCGACAGGAAGGAGTAAAAATTCCAGGCTTTGTGGTCGAGTTTGTAGTGGAATGTGCGGCGATTACCCTCCGTTTTTTCGGACAAAAGCGAGCCTGGCGCAATGGCGATCTGATCGGCGGATGTCGTGATGGTCGTTTCGACATTCACCCAGTCGGCATCGTTGTTCATGTATTGGCTTCGGCGCGCTGCATAGTTGGCTGTATCGAGTGCTGGCATACGGGTTTTCTCCGGCAGCCCGAATCTTTTACGGTCGTGCTTGTCGGTCATTTCATTGCCCGGCTGATAGCCAAATACAGGTGAAATGTCAATATTATTAAAGAAAGTGCCATTCTGCATGACGTTGTCGTTGGTCAGTTCGTTTTCGAAGCCTTTTGCCTGATAAACGGTGTGGAAATTCACCAACAGCGAATCGCCGGGCGCGAGCGCGGGCGAAATTTTATAAAACCTGAAATGCAGCGTCGAGTCATTAAACAGCAAGGCCAGGCGCTCGTTATTCAAGTCAAATTTGCCATCTTCCGGGGTTTGTACCAGTAGGGAATCAATGGCCTTGTTGTGTACATTGCGTACCCATAATTGACCTTCCGCATCGTATTTGCGGATTTCGGGGTAAACATTGATGTTGTATTTCACATCATAAATGCGCGGTTGCGCCATCCCATCAAAACGCTTGTAATCTTTTTCATAGCGCACCTGCCACTTTTCACGGTCGTTTCGGCCAACAATTTTGTTTAAAACCTTGGTGTTGTAATAAGTGAAACCCGCCGAACAAAGCCATATGAATAAAAGACCCAGGCCAACTACGCGGTAGTTTTTCCATTCCTGTGCGGCCAGTGAAACGCGTTTGCGCCAGCCTGTTTCTTTACCCCTTGGCCAGAAACAAACGGCTGCAATGGCCAGCAAGGTTGCGAAAAGCATCCAGTAAGTGTGAAAACCCGCAAGGGCACTCGCATAAGGCGCATATCCGTACAAATCACTGATGGTGTACGATGGCGTGCTGCCGAGTTTGATCATGTTGCTGGAAATATCCAAAGTACCCCAAACAAACGAATTGACCATAATCACGACGATGCAGATGAAAAAACCGAGGTACATATTGGGCGACAAAACATGCACAAACATGAAAAGCGCAATCAGGAACGCCA
>JADZBJ010000255.1 GCA_020852155.1 Saprospiraceae bacterium
AAACGCATTTATTATGGCAAAGCGGTCAGCCCGTAGCCGCCATGGGAAATATCTTGTTCAACATGATTATCTGTTGGGCTGCTTTCTGGATCGGACTGAAACTGGTTTGAACTACACCGTCAACAACCTTCAACAATTTTCAACTTTCTCACCCACTCCCTTAGCGGCGTATTATGTCATTGGTAAAAAAACTCATGGGCGAAACCGCCATTTATGGCGTGAGTAGCATCGTCGGCAGGTTTCTAAATTACCTGCTGGTGCCTTTGCACACGTATTTGCTGAGTGAAAGTCAATACGGTGTGGTGAGTCAGTTTTACGCCTGGTCAGGTTTTTTAATGATCCTGCTTTCGTACAGAATGGAATCAGCGTTTTTCCGTTTTGGCACGCCGCAAGAAGACAGAGAACGGTCTTTTTCCACCGGAATGCTCTCGCTTTTTGCCTCTACAGGATTGTTTCTGATTTTATTCTTCTTATTGGCCAATCCCGTTTCCGAGTTTCTTCAATTCGACGGGCATCCTGAATACGTACGGTGGATTGCACTTATTCTGGCCTTTGACTGCCTGTGCGAATTGCCGTTTGCCCGTTTAAGGCTGGAGCAGCGGCCGATCCGATTTGTTGCGGCCAAAATAATCAACATTGGCTTTAATGCCGGATTGAACGTGTTTTGGCTACTGTTTTGCCCCTGGGCAGCATCTCAGGGATGGTCGTGGGTACATTGGGTCTGGACCCCGGACTGGCAGATTGAGTATGTATTTTTAGCCAACCTGGTCGCCAGCCTCGTCACATTGTTAATCCTGTTCAGGCAATTTTTGGCCGTCAGGTTTCAATTTGACCGTGCGCTGTGGAAGAGCATGATTCAATACGCTGCGCCTTTGATTATTGTAGGCTTTGCCGGAATTGTTGACGAACTGTTTAGCCGTGCGATGATGCCGCGACTGTTGACTGGCACACTCGAAGAAAACAGGGCACAATTAGGCATTTTCTCTGCTAACTACAAGATGGCGATGTTGCTTTCCCTGTTTACACAAGCCTATCGCTATGCCGCAGAACCATTCTTTTTCAGGCACGCGACAGACAAAAACGCCCTCCAAATTCAGGCCGATACAACTAAATGGTTTTCCCTGGCTGCAACAACGGGCATGCTGGGCATTCTGCTGTTTATAGACCTGATTAAAAGCCTGTTTTTGGGAGAACGCTTTCATAGTGGCTTAGGCGTTGTACCTATCCTGCTAATGGCCAACCTTTTTCTGGGCCTTTATTACAACTTCTCGGTATGGTATCGTTTGAAAGACCGCACAGGGCTGGGCGCCATTATCTCGGTAATCGGTGCTGTGATTACCGTTGGATTAAATATTGTGCTCATCCCCGAATACGGCTACAAAGGCGCTGCTTGGGTAACGTTAGTTTGTTATATATTCATGAGCTGGGCCACCTGGTACACGGGCCGTAAAGAACACCCTGTACCTTATCCTTTACTGCGCATAGGGTTTTGGCTCGTGCTGGCACTCGCCATCTACGCTTTTGAACAATTTGTCAAGTCCGGTTATGGAAACCCCTACTTCCTGTGGCCATTAAGAGTGCTGCTTTTCGGCGGCTATTTGTTTGGTATCTGGAAATGGGAATATAAAAAATGATGTGATGATGCTGAACCCATTATCACATCACCAAAAATGACCTACCATGAATGAAACACTTTATGTGCCCAATACGGCCTTTACAACGTGGTCGAATCAGCACCTTGCGTGGTTGATGTATGCGATAATCAGCACCGCATTATGGGTTTGGCTCGGCAGACGTTACGCCTCGAATGCTCAAACGCAACAGCGCATCGGTTTTGCGATGGGCCTGGTAGGCATCGTCTCCTGGATTTGGGCAGAAATACTGATGGCCCGCTACGGACAATGGGAAACCCAGTCGGCCTGGCCGCTCCACGTCTGCTACTTCCTCCATTTTCTCCTGCCTTTCATGCTCTTGTACCGATCATTTCGCGTATTCGATGTGGTATATCCTATCGTGATGGCCGGTTGTTTGCAGGCGCTGTTTACGCCTGATCTGCAAAGCGGATTCCCGCATTTTCACAATTTGCGCTATTTTTTAGTTCATATTTCTTTAGTTCAATCTGTCGTATTTGCCATTGCTGTCTTCCGTTTCAGGCCTACGGCGCAGGGTATCCTGAAATGCTTCATTTTCTTCAATATTTATGCTGCGGTTGTGTCTGTTTTCAACTGGTTTTTAGACACCAATTTCATGTACTTGCGGCAAAAGCCACCCGGCACCATGCTCGATCTGTTCGGCGATTGGCCCTGGTACATTCTGGGCGGTGAGGTATTAGCCCTCACCTTGTTTGTTGTAGTATGGTTGCCTTTCGCGCAGTTTAAGCGGCCGAGGTGACATGGGCAAAAAGACGTTTACGAAACTTCAAAAATTTCGCAAACGTCGCCTTATAAACCGCGAATGACGCTAACAACGCTATCTTTTTGATTTTCAAAGATTTGCGTCTTTAGCGTCATTCGCGGTTAAACCAATTAAAGCACAGGTCAAGTCATCCTCTACTTACCCCAATCAAAACTAACCATTTTCGTATCGCGCGAATTGCCGCCAACGTGTACATCAAACTTGCCTGGGTCTGCTTTGAATTTCAACTCGTGATTCCAGTAAGAGAGGTCGCTTTCTGCCAGTTTGAATGTCACCGTCCGACTTTGTTTAGGTTCGAGGCGGATTTTTTCAAAACCTTTTAATTCCCGAACAGGACGGGCGATATCGGCGGCCAGGTCGTGCAGGTAGAGTTGCACGACTTCTTCGCCAGCCATGTCGCCTGTATTGGTCACAGTGACAGATACTTCAACTGTTTCGCCAGACTTGTACTGCACTTTGGAAGTTTTCAGGTC
>JADZBJ010000256.1 GCA_020852155.1 Saprospiraceae bacterium
ACACCATCGGTAAAAGCGCATTCCTCAACGGACGCAATGGCATTCTGGGAAATGGCACGCTGAATCGTTTTTCCGTCATCCTGGACTACCGCGACGAAAAGGTCTGGCTGAAACCCAATCGAAATATTAATCGCGCATTCACTTACGACCGCAGCGGACTGCAATTGCTGGCATACGGCCTGAATTTGAACCAGTTTAACGTGCAAAGCGTACTACCCGGCTCTCCGGCGGCAGAAGCCGATATCAGGCCCGGCGATCAGGTTATGCGCGTAGGCCGACTACCTGCCAGCCTGTTTTCATTGCATGATATTTTGAAAAAATTGCAAAAATCGCCCGGAACCCGCATTAAAATAGTGGTCAAACGCGATGGAAAACGTATTCGAAAAACCATTACCCTGCGCGATCTGGTGTAAAAGTCGGAGCGACTGACCTTTACGAAACTTTTGAAGTTTCGTAAAGGTTTTCGGAGAAACAAAAAGGCGCTAACCATTTGAAAATCAAACGATTAGCGCCTTTGTTATGTCACAAAATGATATTTATGGAACGATTTCCATAGGCGTTTTGCCGTAGATCTCTTTTTGTGTGCGATAAGGCACTGTTTTCAACAACTCATGCAGGCGATCGCGTTCAGGTTTGAAGGCTTCGAACGCCGCGCCAGTCATCGGTTCGGGTTGTGGGAGGTTCAGACGAAGGTGATCTACCTGTTGGCCATTTTTCCAGAAACGGAAACAAACGTGCGGGCCGGTTGCCAGTCCTGTTGAACCGACATAGCCAATGGTTTGGCCCTGCGCGACGCGGGTGCCGGGGCGAATGCCCTTGGCAAAACCACTCATGTGCAGGTATTGTGTTTCGTAGGTCTGGTTGTGGCGAATTTTGACAAAGTTGCCATTGCCGCCACGACGAGTCGCTTCAACCACTGTTCCTTCTGCAACGGCCATAATAGGTGTGCCGTGCGGCGCAGCGTAGTCGGTACCAAAGTGTGCCTTGTGATAACCCAGAATCGGGTGCAGACGGTTGCGGTCGAATCGGCTGCTGATACGGCTGAATTTAACAGGCGATTTCAGGAAGCCTGCCCGTGCCGGGCGGCCATCGAAATCGAAGTAATCCGTACGGTCGCCGGGTTTGTTGTAGTTAAACGCCATGTATTCCTTGCCATCGCGTTCGTACAGCGCAGCCAGGATTTTACCTGTACCCACTGTTTTGCCTTCTACGATTTTCTGTTCAAAAACAACCTTGAAACGGTCGCCTTGCTTTTGGTGATAGAAGTCAACGGATGAAGCCAGTACGTCAATCATGCCATCGGCCAGTTCATCGCTCAGGCCGTTGTCGGTGAGTGCCTGCCAGAAGCTGGTTTCCAGAACGCCCGAAGCGGCTACGATTTTGGTTTCGACCTGGCGTTGCGTGACTGTTACATCGAAAGGCTCGCGCAAGTTGAAAGTGATATATTCAAAAGGAGATGGCTCATAAACCATAAAACGCGGCGTTTCACCTGCTTTTTCTGTCAGAAAATGCAGTGCGTTGCCAATGCGCATGGAGTTGATGTTGAATTTTGATTTGCAGTTTTCAACCAACTGATTGACTTGCGGATAAGTCAGTCCTTGTTTGAGCAGGATTTCGCCCAGAACATCACCGGAATGCAGTTCGACTTCTGATGTGGTAAATCTGTCAACAGCAATGCCCCAGCGAAGATTTTCAGGAATGACCGGCAACGCATCCAGCGCATTGACCTGACCGAATGCCATCGTGGGTGTCAGGGTGTGATCAGGTATCATCAAGTTGGCGGCAAGTCCGGCTAATGCGGCAAGTCCGAAGATGATCTTTCTGGTGCGTGTGCCAACTATTTTACGGGCTGCTCGTAGCCACTGCTCCGGCTCGGAAGAGTTCAAATTCACGTTATTGGTACGATTGTGTAAGCGCGATTTCCGGTTTTAATGACATAATATTAATGCCCGGAAATGTCGGTTGATTAGCATAGAGAATATCGCTTCATTGGGCTGGAGTACGGGCAAAAGTAGCAGTACAATTTTGTTAAACAAGGTCTGCTCCGAATTTTAACCAAATCAGACCTTGTTTTGGTCGCGTTTCCACAGCCATAAAGCGCCGGCAACGCCGATCAAAAACAAGACAATGGAAATAATTTCGGCTTGCGTCAGGGTCATACCCAGAACCTGGTGCGGCACGTTTACCCTGATTTTTTCAATGGCAAAACGTTCGACTGCGATAAGACACAGGTAGATGAAGAAAAGAACGCCATGAATGCGAATTCGCTTGCGGAGCATCCACAAAATACCGAAAACGCCGAGCATCATCATAATTTCATAAAATGGCGTCGGATACACCGGCTCGGAGAGTTGCATGCAATAATCCCAGTTGCAACCGTCAATGGCCGTACTCATCACCGGGTCGGTGTGGGGCGTATTCAATACGTGGTGCGGATAGCGGTAAGCCCACATCCAGTCGGGCAGCACAGACATCCATCCTGGTTTTGATGCCACATTGACAATGCCCCAGTCGCCATCGCCAGACAACTGGCAACCGATGCGACCGAAGCCATAACCGGCCGTCAGTGCAGGCGCCACGGCGTCGGCAGAAGGCAGAAACGGAATACCATGCCGATACATGTACCAGACAACGGTCACAAAACCCAGAATGAGTCCGCCGAGAAACGCCAGTCCGCCGCCGGAAGTCAGCGAACCAATCGGGTCGGCCACGAAGGATTCCCAGTTGTCGAAAATGTCAAACAATTTAGCGCCTGTGATACCACCCACGGCTGCAGCAACAGTCATTTCGCTGATTCGGTGGTGCGGGAAAACGTTTACTTGCCGAACGACAGGCGGGTTTTTGCGGCGGCGATTGGCCTCCCACCAGGTGAAGGCAGCCAGAAGAACAGCCCCGATAATCGCTGCGGGCCAGTGCATTTTAGCCGATAAAACGATAGAGGCCGGGTCTTGCCTGAAATCCGTAAAATGTGGATATGCATACAGGCCTTTTCCGCCCATCAACAAGCCAACAAAGGCATTGCCCAACAGATCGCCCATCGAAGCGGGGAGCCCTTCTGTGATGGTCATGATGGTCGGCTGATAAACGCCTTCGCGCGCTTTGCGTTTCAGTTCGATGCTAAAAACCAGCGCGCTGACCAAAAATGCCAGTGCCAGAAAAAAGCCAAAAGTCTTGAAAATGGAAAGCCAGTTATCTGGCTGTGTGCCAATGAGGTCGTGAAAAAGGTATGAAAGATCAGGGTACATGAAACAGGTCAAAAACAATTTTTACGAAGTGAAACACCTTCTTCGTTTGCAAAAATTCGGTTGAGGACTAAAAAAAGTCCGCCTTTGAAAAATAATATTTCAGATTGTCGTGCGAAGATACTTAACTTTGCACCACCTTTCATAATTGGCGCAGGTTCGATCTTTTTTCTTAAAAGGCAAAAGTGCCATCTGCGCTATCACTCAACACTCATTGCTTTCACATTATGGCCGTCAAGTATCCAATCAGTGTAACCCTGACAGATCGCTCCAAACTCGCTACGGTTGATTTCAGCAACATCCCATTCGGAAAAGTAATTTCAGACCACATGTTTGTGGCTGATTATGATGGGAAACAATGGGTTAACCCCCGAATTGAACCTTACCAAAACCTCAGCCTTGCGCCTTCGAACCTGGCCTTGCACTACGGTCAGAGTATCTTCGAGGGCATGAAAGCCACCAAAATCAACGGCGAACCGGTTCTGTTCCGCGCCGATCAACATGCACGCCGCCTCAACCTTTCTGCCGAGCGCATGTGCATGCCTGCTATCCCGGAAGATTTATTCCTGCAAGGGCTGAAAATGCTGGTTGACCTCGACCGCGCATTTATCCCTGAAGCCGACGACCACGCCCTGTACATTCGCCCGATGATGTTCGCCACAGATGAATACTTCGGCGTTCATGCTTCTGAAAAATACAAGTTCATCATCTTTACCGGCCCGGTTGGCCCATACTACCCGACTCCTGTTCGCCTTTGGGTTGAAGAAGTTTTCACCCGCGCAGCCCAAGGCGGCGCCGGCGAAGCTAAATGCGCAGGCAACTACGGCTCTTCTCTGTTGCCCGCTCAACGCGCTAAAAAAGCAGGCTACGATCAGGTGATGTGGATGGACGCCGTTGAAAAGAAATACGTTCAGGAAGTCGGCACCATGAATCTGTTTTTTGTCATGGATGGTAAAATCATTACACCAGCCACGACAGGAACCATCCTGCGCGGTATCACCCGTGAAAGCTTTATCACACTCCTGAAAGAATGGGGCTATACTGTTGAAGATCGCCTCCTGAGCATCGCCGAAATCGCCGACGCTTACTGGCGCGGTTCACTGCAGGAATGCTTCGGCGCTGGTACAGCAGCCGTCGTCAGCCATATCAGCGATATTACCTGGCGCGACCGCAAACTGGAACTGTCGCCTGTGAACGAACAAAATCGTCCGGTGGCTTTCCGCCTGAAAAAACATATCAACCGCCTGCGCATGGGCCTCGAACCCGATACGCATGGCTGGCTCAGCAGCTGCGCCAACTCCGGCATCCTGGAATTCATGGATGAGAAGCAGCAAGCGTTGCATGTATAATTGATTGGTTAACTGGTTATTTGGTTATTTGCGGAATTGGTTATTTGTTGAACCTAAAACATTCAAACAAATAACCAGATAACCAATTCAACAAATAACCAAAAAAACAAAAAAACAGCCTCCTCCGATGCGTTCGGACGGAGGCTGTTTTTTTGTTATTTGTTGAATTGGTTATTCTGTAGTTTATCTATACCCCTTCCTTAAAAGTTGTCATCCTGAACAAAGTGAAGGATCTGGTCAAACAGTTGTGAACATTTCCACTTCATGGGTTGCAGATCCTTCACTTTGTTCAGGATGACAACTTTTGCGCATAGGTCAAATAACCAAAAAAACAAATAACCCCACCCCATTCACTCGCTCATCCTACCTTCGCAGGCGACGTATGGAAAAAAGCAGCCTGTTACAATTGGTTCGGTCGTTTTCTGCTGTTGAAATACGCGAGATCAGGAAATTCCTGAAATCGCCATTTTTCAACCAGCGGCAGGATGTCATTGACCTGTTTGAATACATGACCAATGCAAACAAGGACATGAGCAAGCCCAAAGTCTGGGTTCAGATTTTTGACGAATCCATACCATATGACGAACCGCGTTTGCGCCTGTTGATGAGTTACCTGCATGTCTTGCTGGAACAATACCTTTCTGTTCGCGAGTTAATGTCCGACCCGTTTGGCGCGCAAATTCAGTTGGCGGCGGCATACAGAAGGCGCAAAATGCCCGCAGCCTTTGAACGCACCCGGAAGAACATTATCAAATCGCTGGAAGCGCAACCACTACGCAATGCAGCCTACCACGAACAGCGATACCGCCTTGACATGGAGGTGCATCTGGTGGCTTACGCTACTAATCCTACTGATGTATCGCTGCTGCGTACGGCTGGCGAGTCGTTAGATGTAGCGTTCATGGCCCAAAAACTTCAGATTGTCTGCCAGCTGCTGGCACACCAGACGGTCTATCATTCAGATCAGGAAGAAAACTGGGAACGCGAAACTGTCGAAGCAGCCTCACAAAGCCATTTGGCGCATTTGCCCGCTATTTCTATTTACCTGCATTGCTATCAAATGCTGCGAAACCCCTCGGAGGAATCGCATTTTCAGGCATTTAAAACACTGTTACTGAACGAATCACGCGCGTTTCTCACAACTGAAATTCACGGCCTGTACATCCTGGCCATTAACTATTGCGTACGCCGCATCAACGCTGGCCAATTGCGGTTTTATGCCGAAGTACTGGATCTTTACAAAGTAGGCCTGGAACAGGACTACCTCCTTGACGACGGCGTTTTATCGAGATTTACCTACCACAACATCGCCGCAGCAGCCATTCATACCGGCGATCTCGAATGGGCCGCCACGTTCCTCCAAATGTATAAAAACCGCCTGGAAAAGCGATATCGCGAAAGCGCATACAGTTTTAACCTCGCCAGACTGGAATATGCCCGCGGCAATCACGCGCTCGTGCTTGACCTGCTGCAAAAAGCCAATTACCGCGACCCGCTGCTCAACCTGGCCGCTAAAACGCTGTTGCTCAAAACGTATTTCGACCTGAACGAAACCGACACGCTGCAATCTCAACTCGACGCCATGCGCAATTACCTGCACCGCAAACGGGTGCTGGGCTACCACCGTACCAATTACCTGAACCTTATTCGCTACGCCGAAAAAATACTCCGACTACAGCCTGGCGACCGCACCGCCGCAGCCGCCCTCCGCAAAGCCATTGAAAAAGAAGAGGTATTGAGTGAAAAATCTTTTTTGCTGGGCATAATGGGATGAGCCGGGGCGGAAAATCACTAACCACTAATCACTTATCATTTAACAATACTATGCGTCTCGTCTTCCTTCTTTTATTCATGGCCTCATGCTTGTCTGCCCAACAACGCTATGCATTGGTGATTGGAAATGCAGATTATCCCAATGCCGGATTAGGTGTAACGCCTGTTAATGACGCCAATGCCATGCGCGACGCCCTGGCAACCAGCGGTTTTGAGGTGGATTTTTACACCAACCTTGATCAAATCAAACTCAATACGGTCATCAGCAATTTTGTACGCAAGGTGAAAAGCCATCGCGGAGCGGCTCTTTTTTACTACTCCGGGCATGGCGTACAACACAACAGCCAGAACTATCTTGTACCCATCGGCTCGGAATTAACCGACGAATACGATGTCGCAGGCTTGTGCATCCCGATCAACCGCATCACAGCCATGCTCACCGGTGCAGGGACTTCGCCAAATATCCTGGTGCTGGACGCCTGCCGGGCCTTTCCTCTGCAACGAGAAGATAAAAACCTGAATCAGGGCCTGGCCAATGAAAACTACATCGGCTCGGAACTACTCGTAGCCTATGCGACGGCTCCGGGCAATACCGCCACGTTGCGCGGTGAAAACGGAATGAGCCTATACACCTCGCAATTTATCAAACACCTCAAAACGCCGGGACTGCGTATTGAAGACGTCCTGAAAAACACCCGCCGCGATGTGCTGCAAAAAAGCGGCGGACAGCAACGGCCCGATGAAACAGGTAGCCTCGTGTCAGATTTTTATTTCACCCCCGCCATCGCGACAGATACCCGCCCGCCGGTGGCAGAGAAAGAGTTACCTAAAACGCAACCTGACACACCGGAAACCACCACTAACCGATCAGTTGGCCCTGATTCCGACCTGGACGGCACGCCCGATGCGACAGACGCATGTCCTAACGATTACGGCCCCATCTCCAGCAGAGGCTGTCCAGACTACGATGAAGATGGTGTGCCGAACACCAGCGACAAATGCCCGAATATTCCCGGCAAAAAAGCATGGCAGGGCTGCCCGGACTCCGACAGCGACGGACTGCCCGACCACGAAGACGGTTGCCCGACGGTTTGGGGCACATCAGCCAATAAAGGCTGCCCACCCGCTGACCGCGACAAAGACGGCACCCCCGATGAAAATGACGTTTGTCCGGACCAGTTCGGCCCAAAACTCTTGAGCGGTTGCCCCGACACTGACAGCGACGGCGTAGCCGATAAAAGCGACAAATGCCCGGACAAAAGCGGCTTGCCCAAATACCAGGGCTGCCCGGATACAGACGGAGATGGCGTGCCGGATCATGAGGATGAGTGTCCAGAGGAAAAGGGAAGTATCAAGGCCAGGGGATGTATTGACTGGTTTTCCTACGGATTGTCAGAAGATTACTTCATTAAGGTCAAAGGAGGTACTTTTAATATGGGTGGAGACCAACAAGACAATGAAAAACCGATCCATACCGTCACCATTACTGCATTTTATATGGGTAAATTCGAAATTACCAATCAGCAGTTTTGTTTTTTCTTAAATGACTTGAGTAATTACAGTATTGAACTTAACACAAAAAAAATAATCTACAATTCAAATCCAATTTTTCAAATTGGAGAGAAAACCTTAGTACAACATTTTTAAAGTTCTTTGAAATAATCATTATAGATTTGGGTTCACTAAAAATTTTGCAATGGGCAGACCAACTCAATTCATACAACTCAAGCCCCACGAAAAGGATTTTTTGAATGAACT